>CAZQDT010000100.1:0-8446 GCA_964592005.1 uncultured Eubacteriales bacterium | reverse complement strand
TACAAAGAATAATTCTGGAAAACCATCGCAATATCTCTATCCTGTGGTGGTACGTCATTCATAACTTTATCACCAATTATAAGTTCTCCTTCACTGATTTCCTCAAGACCTGCTATCATACGTAATGTTGTTGATTTTCCACAACCAGATGGTCCAACGAAAATGATGAACTCTTTATCTGCTATTTTAAGTGAAAAATCTTTAACTGCTACGAAACCATTAGGATATTTTTTGTAAACGTTTTTTAATTCTACTCCTGCCATTTAAAAGTTACCCCCTTGAATATTATGTTATAAAAATTGTACATTCATTAATTTCTTAATGTCTTGTCTTATGGCAATTATAAATTTATAAGCTTAATTAACATACTTAAACCACAATTTATAAGATATTTAATATAATACCTTATTTTTAAACTTTGTACTATTGCTGTTTTTGCTAAATTACTAAAACAAGATTTGTTAATTTTGTATATTTCCAATTTCAGTTTTTACATTATTACTATTTCTCACTAAATATATACCTTTTTTAAGCTCTTTTTTTGAAAAATCCATTCATTTTTCAATTATTTTAATATAAATTTTTTTAATTTTGGATATAATTTATATAAAATTATACCCCATTTAGAGTAATTTTAAACTAATTATATGCAATTCCAAAACTACCAACTTTATTTATCTTTTAAATTATTTTTATATTCTTTTTTGACTTTAAATGCAAATTTAGGAAGTTCGAGCATTCTTTTAAAACGTGTAGGCTGTGTTATAAGTCTGTAAAACCATTCCAAATTTAACTTTTGAAATATCAAAGGAGCTCTTTTTACATTTCCTGAAAGTACATCAAAACTTCCCCCAACTCCTATTGCAACTTTAAAATTTAATTTATCTTTATTAGCATATATCCACTTTTCCTGCTTAGGAACTCCAAGACCTACTAACAATAAATCAGGCTTTAAAGCTGCTATTTCTTCAATAATTACTTTTTCCTGTTCTTCATTAAAATAGCCATCATGTACTCCTGATATTTTTAAACCCTTATATTTGTTTTTCATATTTTCTGCAGCTTTTTCAGCTATCCCTGGAGCACCTCCTAAAAAATATACTGTTTTTTCAGTATTAGCTATTTCTTTCATTACTTCTTGAATTAAATCACACCCGGCAACCCTTTCCGTAATTCGTTGTGAAGCATATTTAGAAGCCCATACTACACCTATTCCATCTGGCACAATCATATCTGCTTTATACATTGCTTTTTTAAGTTTCTCATCTTTTATAGCCATCATAATCATTTCTGGATTAGGAGTATAGACTACTTTAGGCTTTTCATTTTCCAACCAATTTATTATATTTTCTTTTGCCTGTTGCCTGTTTACCACACTTACAGGAATATCCAGTATATATATCTTGTCCATTTTTTTATCCTTCTTTCTCTTCAGAATTAATAACAGACTCTATTATATACCTGGGTCTGCTTTTTATTTCCTCATATATCTTAGAAATATAATATCCTATTATACCCAAACTCACCATTATAAGGCTCCCAATTATAAGTAGTAATAAAATTACAGTAGTAAATCCTTCTACTGCATGACCTGAAATTCTCTGATATAAAGATTGTATTCCAAGTATCACTGCAAATATCAAAAATACTATTCCTGCCATTGTAACTATCTGCAAAGGTGCAGAAGAAAAAGATGTAATATTTGAAAGTGCATATTTAAACAAACTTAACATAGACCACTTTGTTTCCCCTGCTTCCCTTTCTCTTACATCATAAAAAACTTCTGTTGACTTAAAACCTATCCATGAAGACAATGCTCTAAAAAATATCTGCTTTTCCGGCATACTCACAAGAACATTTACTGCTTTTCTGTCAAGTAATTTAAAATCTGACATATTTTGCATATCCATACCCGACAGCTGACTTATTATACTATAAAAACTTTTTGACATAAATCTTTTAAATCCACTTTCTTTTCCTCTTGAACTTTTCACTCCTTCTACTACTTCATATCCTTCCTTCCAAAGAGAATACATCTCAAGTATTGTTTCAGGAGGATGCTGCAAATCACAGTCTATAACTACACAGGCATCTCCCGAAGAATAACTTAAACCTGCAAATATTGCTGCTTCTTTTCCAAAATTTCTTGAAAAATTAAGCACTTTAATTTTTTTATTTGACATTGCAATTTCTTTTAAAACTTCCCTAGTAAAATCTTTTGAACCATCATTTACAAATATCAACTCATATTCTATATTGTTGCTGCTAAGTAACTCACCTATTACGTCAGCAGCTTTTTTTACCATTTTTTCTTCATTATATGCTGGAATTATTACACTCAGCACTCCCATTTTTTTCTCTCCTACTCTGTAATATTTATTTTTACTACCTGAAGTATTGGTGACGCATATTTTGTATTCGTATATAAATTACTGTTTGTTTTTATTTCAACTACTCCCGAAGCAAAATAACCGGTTTCTTTTTCAAGCATAGGTACTTCTATGTCCATATATACATTGAAATAATCTGGCTTTTCCACTATAATATAATCTCCATCAATATTACTTACTTTTGTTGTATATGACTCTGTTTTTATTGATGTAATCTTTCCAAGATAAGTTTCTGTTGTATCATCATATAATTTATCTCCTATATGCAACGCATCTACTGTTGGCTGTCTTACTCCATTTATACATACAGTATAACTCATTGTATCTAAATCATTTACATTATTGGAATTTGATAAATTTGAAAAAGCAAATTTGTATATTACCACAAAAATTATCATTAATAAAATCACAGCTATTGTTATATCCACAACATTAAGTTTCTTTTTCATTTCTTTCACCCCCTGCTAATCTTTAAGTAAACTAATATCAACTATATAGCTTCCAAAAGCATATCCTTTTCCTTTTACATTTATAAATTTTCCTACTTTAATTTCCGTACCCTCTACTGTAATATTTGTATCTGTTTCCAATCCATTTCCTTCTATTTCCAAATATACGCAATATTTATCCGGAACTTCGTATTTATCATATTTACCTGTAACAATATTATAATTATATCCCATTTGAGATTCTATTTTTACAGATTTTAAAACCCCTAGATAATCATAATTTGAACTATTATAAATTTTTTCTCCCACCGTAATAAGTCCCTGAACATCTCCTGATACATTTTCTGCCATTACTGTATATGATACTTTTTTAGTTTCGGCTTCATTTGTATCACTAGAACCCTTAAATACAACTAATACTACTACTGCTGATAATAAAATAATTGCTACTATAAAAATATCTAAAATATTAAATTTCTTACCTTTCATCTATATTATTTCCCCTTTCCAAATATAATTTATCTATTTGAGCTGCCATATCCTTTGCAAAAAATTTCTCTTCTACAAGCGTACTGCAATTTTTAATAAATACTTTATAAACTTCTTCATTTTCTATCAAATCTATTATTTTTTCAGCTATTTTTTTATAATTTCCTACTTCTACAATGTAACCCGTACCGCCATCTTCTATTACTTCCGTTATCCCACCTGCATCAGTTCCAACTGCTGGTATACCAATGCTCATTCCTTCTATTATAGAAAGACAGAGTGCCTCCTGCTTTGAAGTTATAACATTTACATCTGTAATATTCATCAATTCTTCTACATTTTCTACAAATCCCGTAAAAATAACATTTTTCTCAATATTCAATTCTTTTACAAGTTGCTTTAAGTCATTTTCTAAACTGCCTGTCCCTGCTACGATAAATTTTATATTTTTATATTTTTCAGACAAAATTTTTGCTGTATTTAAAAAAGTTTTATGGTCTTTTACAGGCTCTAAACGTGCAAGCATTGTAATACATATATCATTTTCAGATATACCATATTTTTGTCGTATTTCAGCTTTTTTTATATTATCATATTTTTTTAATGGTTCTATACCATTATAAATCACTTTTATTATATTTTCAGGTATTCCACTCTCCACCATACTATCCTTGACTGCATAAGAAACCGCTATTATTGTATCACTGAAAAACTTATTTACCAAACCTTTCAGTCCTTTTTTTAACTTATTGCCGCTGATATTTTCCATACAATGTTTTGTATTTATAACATATGATGTTTTTGCCAATTTAGCTGCTATTCTTGCAGAAAAACTTGCATGAGTATGTACTATATCAAATTTCTCATTTAAAAATATCATTTTCATTTCTTTTATAGTATTTATATCCATTGAACTTTCTTTCATATCTTCAACTTCTATTACATCTATATTTTTTTCTTTTATATATTTAGTCAAAAGGCTTCCTTCAGGCAATATAACTTTTACTTCAAACTTGCTTCTGTCAAAAAATTCAAGATAATACAAAAGCCAACGTCCTGCTCCACCAATATTTTTATCAGTAATTATATGACAAACTTTAAGCATTATTTTTCACCCCTAACCTTATCATTGCCATTCCAAGTCCCATAACTGACCAATAAAATAATATAATAGCATAATCAAACCATATATGGTCCACCATTCCCTGAAGTAAAAGTCCTGCAAAACCTCCAAATATCGTACCCAACAATATTTGATATTTTCTTAATGAATTTTTTATGGCAAAATAAATTTTTTGAAAGAAAAATATTATACTGCCCAAAAACGCCACAAATCCAACTATTCCTAATTCCAAAAATTCCTGTAAAAACAAATTATGTGAATGATAAGCATTGGCTGCTTCAAATGCAAACATCGGATATATATCATTAAACGAAGATACTCCTATGCCGCCAAACCAATACTGTTTAAGCATATTTAAGCTTGCTTTATATATCGAAATTCTGTAAAGAGAAGATGAATCACTTAAAGAAGCTACACTTGAAAGTCTTTGTCAAAGCGACTCAGGTATAATAAACGGAAGTGCTAAAATTCCCATTACTCCCAAAATTATCAATCTTTTTTCAGACAATAGTACAAAAAAAACTGCTGCTAAGATAAGTCCAAGCATTGAACCTCTTGAATTTGTAAAAATCAAACAAATTCCAAGTACTCCACTTAAAAACAAATAATATAATTTATAAGGCAATCTTTTTTCCTGCCAAAACATTCCTATACACAGCAAAGTAGTCACTATTAAATATTCTCCCAAAACATTCGGATTTGTAAAAGTTGCATAAACTCTTGTTGTTATATCTCCAAAAGTATCTGAATCGACCCATGCTGCATCCATTTCTGCACCTGTTAAATACTGGTATATACCATAAAGCGATACCAATACAGCAGATATAATAAATATATTTATAAGTGTATTTAACCTTTTTTCAGTATTTATACAATCGGAAACTACAAATGTCATAGACATAAATACAATAAAAACTCCCATAACTTTAAGTGATTGAGAAATATTACCGCTTGTCAAACTCGAAATTATATAAGATAATGCAAAAAGAATTAAAAATACTCCCAATATTCCTTTTTTCTTATATTTTATTTTACCCATAAATATATTTAAAAAATAAAGTGCCAAAGCTATCAAACAAAATCCCAAAAGCACCATTGTAGGCAAAAATGGAATAGAAAAAAATATAAAATACACTACACATAAAAGCAAATTAGGACTTGCCAGTGAAATTAAAAAACTCTCTTTTAAAAGTTTTGCAATACCTTTTTCACTTTTAGAAATTTTACTTGATGGATAATTTATAATCTCTATTATCTTAGAAATAAAACTACTTTCATTTTCTTTTAACCCTTTATCCCAATCACTGCTTAAAAAACTTATAATTTTACTTTCATTGACAAATTTTGTAAATGTTTTTGCTAAAAAACTATAAAAAGAATATAATTTACTTTCAAACCAACTATTTTTAAAATAAATAAATATTGAAATTAATAATTTTATAAAAAAACTTTCTTTTATCACTCATATGCCCCCTTCCTATTTCTTCAAAATTTTATTAATCATATTTTTTACAAAATCTATTTCTTCTATTTTTAAAATCCATGCCATAAACATATATAAAATTACTCCAACACTAACCGAAATTCCTAAATTCATAATTTCAAATATAAAACCATCAGAAAGCATTTCCGAAATTCCATTATATGTTCCATAAACTCCTACTGCCATTACTCCAGCTGATAAAAACATTTTTAACATTGCTAAAAAAGTTTTTAAATCTATTATATTTCCAAATTTTTTATTCATAGGAATTAAAAGTAATATACCTGAAACTAGTGCTGACAATGCTGAAGCCAAAGCAAGACCCGATATTTCCATTCTTTCAACTAAAAACATACTCAATATTAAATTTATCGCTATTGAGATAATTCCTGTTGCAAGCGGAGTTTTTCCATCTTGCACTGCAAAAAATCCTCTATTTAATATATTCTGCATTCCATAACCGAGCATTCCTATCGAAAAATATTTAAGTGCTTCTGCTGTTATATGTGTAGAATGTGCTGTAAATTCTCCTCTTTCATAAATAACCCTTATAATAGGCTCACTAAGCACCATAAGCCCCACCATCATTGGAATTAAAAGGAAAAAAATACTTCTTAAACTTACTCCAAGCACTTTCCCAAATTCTTCTTTATCTTTTTCTTCTGTAAGTCTTGATAAATTAGGAAATATTATATTTGCAACCGACAACACTAAAACTCCCGTTATAATAGTATATAAATTGTTTGCATAATCAAGTGCTGCTATTCCATCTGGAATATGCGATGCAAATTTAGTATTTATTGCAACATTTATAGGCTGCACCCAAGTACTTACCATAACTGGCATCATAAGAATGCCTACTTTTTTAAGTGCTTCATCTTTTAAATCAACTCTTGGTCTATAATGATAGCCATTTTTATAAAGTGAAGGTATTTGTATAACTGCCTGCATAAGCCAACCCAACAAAAATGCTGCTGCTAAACCAAAAATTCCAAAATATTTATCAAAAAATATAAAATACAATATAATTATTCCATTTGATACAATACTCATTGCCGCAGGTATTTTAAACTCATCAAAAGATTGCAGTATGCCTGTAAAGACATATGCAATCCCTGTAAATATCAGCATAGGAAAGAGTACTACCAAAAGTTCTTCGCAAAGCTGTGCTGTATTCTCATCAAATCCATCTGCAAAAAGCTGTACTGTCTGCCCTGAAAACAAACCTGCAAACACTGTAAGAATTAATGTAATTATAAACACTATCGTTATAAAATTGTCCGAAAATCTATATGCTGCTTCTTTTCCTTTTTTCTTTAACTGCTCATTAAAAATCGGTATAAAACTTGCACTTATAGCTGAGGCAAACATTGCATCAAAAAACAATCTTGGTATACGACTCGCTGTAAGAAACGCAGCAGCCTCAATCGTTCCAGTTCCATAGGCTGACGCAAATATAACATCTCTAAGCATTCCCATTATTTTACCAAGTAATGTAATTACCATCATTGAGCCTACCACATTTACTACACTTTTTTTCTGCACTATTTTCACCTCTTATTATCTTTCCTTAAAATCATAATACATAGAAGCACCACTAAATCTCAACCTTAACATTCTAAAGTTTTCATTTACACTTCCATCACTTTTAAAAAGTGAACCTAAATTTATATATCTTACGCCCTCTTGAACAGTAGCCCATGTTCCCTCACCTGTACAGGATATTATCACTATATTTTTATGTTCTTCTACAAATTTTGCTAATATATCCTGAAAAAGTTGTAATTCTTTACTATCTGTAAAATTTAAAGGATTTTTATCCATTATTATTATGTAGTGGTCTTTATCAAGCCTTTTCATATCTTCTTCCAATGTAATCCACTGCTCATTAAGACCACCAGAAACTCTCAATTGTATAATCGAAATATTTGAATAGCTATCTATTGCATACTGCGATTTATATTTTACAATTCCATCTGACTCCTGAACATTAGCATCTGATGCAAAAACTCCCAAAGCTGCATTTTTTTGAAATTCTTCAAAAACTTCTGCTTGAACCTGAACATAATCAGAGGGTATATTTTGAGTCATAATGTTTGGTAAAATATGTATATCAAAATATGTATCCAGGTCAAGTTTATCCAAATTAGTTTGTTTTTTATCTTGATATACACTAGATTGAGGTACATTTGATTTTTCTACTGCCAATGGATATATTGACTTAAGTTCATCAAAATATAATGTATACAAATTTAAATCTTCATTTTCTAAAACAACCGGATATATTCTTTCAAGTGTTATCGGATATTTTATTCCTTCTGGAAAATATGCCTGTACTTTTTTCCAACCTTCCCAATCCACTTTTTTGGCAAAATCTATATTGTAAGTATTACCTAACGCATCTCTTATCCTTCCTCTGAGCCAATGTCCCGAAGCCTGTTCAGCATATACAGATAATTCAATACCTATCGGCTCACCTGAAAGCTGTATATTGTTTTTAAATTCTACATTA
>CAZQDT010000099.1:968-8476 GCA_964592005.1 uncultured Eubacteriales bacterium | reverse complement strand
AGATAGAAAAGAAAAAATATGTAGAGGCAATACAGGAAGAAGTTATAAATGAAATTTATCTGTATGCTATATCCTGTTTTAACAAAAGATGCAAGATAGAAAAGAAAAAGATAGAAAAATAAAAGGGAATTAATGATTGTAAGATTTTTAATTATTTATGAAAAAAGAGTTTCGAGTGAACAGAAAAAACAACTATTAAAAAGACTTGAATAAATAAAAAGGTTGTTGTATATTAAATATTATATAATTTAATATTTTAATGTAACAAAAATTTTGCTTAACTCGCAAAAGTTTTTGTAATTTAATAAAATTGAATTATATTATACGATAACCTTTTTTGATAAAACGCTTAAATTTTAGTTTAAGTTTGTTTTGGGAGGGAAAATATGGAACTTACAATACTTATGCCCTGTTTAAATGAGGAAAAAACCATAAAAATATGTGTGAACAAAGCTAAAAAATTTTTGCAAACAAATAATGTAGATGGAGAAGTACTGGTAGTTGACAATGGGAGTACAGATAAATCAATTGAATATGCTTTGGCTTGTGGAGCAAGAGTGGTAAAAGCAGAAAACAGAGGTTATGGAAGTGCATTACTTGAAGGAAATAGGCAGGCTAAGGGTAGATATATAATAATGGGTGACAGTGATGATAGTTACAATTTTGAAGAAATATTGCCATTTTTAGAAGAGCTTAGAAGTGGAAAAGAATTTGTTATGGGTAATCGTTTTGCAGGTAAGATAGAAGAAGGAGCAATGCCTTTTTTACATAAATATATAGGAAATCCGATTTTGTCATATATAGGCAGAAAATTGTATAAATGCAGTATAGGAGATTTTCATTGTGGACTTAGGGCTTATGAAAAAAAAGCAATACAAAGTTTAGATTTAAAATGTACTGGTATGGAATTTGCAAGTGAGATGGTTATAAGAGCAGTACAACATAATCTTTCAATATCAGAAGTTTCAGTAAGACTGTATAAAGATGGGAGAAATGGTAGGTCACATTTAAGAAGTTTTAGAGATGGAATAAGACATTTATATATTCTTTTTATGTATAGAAAAAATAAGTAAGGTGGTGTTTGTAAAATGAAAGAAACATTGAAATATGTAGGTGTTTTTGTAACAACACTTACAATATTAATATTATTATTGGTACTTAGTTGTACTATACCTCAAGAAAAAATATACCAAAATTCAAAGCTGTCAGCAGATTATATGACTGAAAATGAGGTGGATTTTTATACACCTTTGCTTTCAAATGGGAAATTTAAAATACATAATTATGCAGATGCTATATGGCTTAGTATGGCTTATAGTACAGATACTGAACATCCTCTCAAATCGGCACTTGAGGGAAAATATTATAATGAATTTGATGATAAACATTATAATATATATTTTTATAGGGATGGCATTAATCTTGATAAAGAAGCTAATACTTATTATTATAGATACTGGCATGGAATAATTATGTTTTTAAGGCCATTGCTTACAATATTTACATATATGGATATGAGATATATGAATGTCCTATTTCTGACTGGGCTAAGTTTTTTGTTAATTATAATTTTGCATAAGAAATTAGGAATTAAGCCAGCAGCAGCATTTGCAGTAGCAATTACTATGATTAATTTTTATGCAGTACCTTATTGTATAGAGTATGTGCCTATGTTTTATATAATGTTTATAAGTTCTATAATTGTATTGCTTTTGAAAGATAGACAGAAAATTTCATATTTATTTTTGATTACGGGAATATGTAGTAATTTTTTTGATTTTTTGACAGTAGAAACAGTTACATTATGTGTTCCATTGATTATACATTTTTATGGATTATATAATAGTGGAGAAGTAGAAAATTTTATGGACTGTTTTAAGCATTTTGTAAAATTATGTATTTTATGGTTGAGCGGATATGTATTTACTTGGATTAGTAAGTGGCTTATAACAGCACTAGTATTGAGAATAAATGTTATGGAAAATGTAATTGAGTCTGTTGAAGAGAGAAGTGTGGGAACAGTATTGGATTTATCATTTTTAGAGCAGATTAGAAATTCAATTATTTTAAATTTAAGAGAAATTTTTCCTTTTAGTATTACGAAGACGGCAATGGGAATGTTACTTATGGTATTAGCGGTGTTGGCATTGCTTTTTTCAATATGGTTTTTATATAGAAAACCTAAAATTGAACCAATATCAAAAATTTTGATTTTGATAGCACTTATACCTTATATACGTTATATGGTTATGAGTAATCATTCATATTTGCATTGTTGGTTTACTTTCAGGGCACAGATTTCGTCAATAATGGCGGTACTTTTAGCCTTGACAGTAAATTTGGATAAAAATCTATTAATAAAAGAGTTTAGATTGAAAAGAAAAACGGATTGAAAAATACTAAAATTAAAGAAAGTTTGATGAGAGGGGATTTATATGATGAAAATTAATAGATATATTGCTCAATTAATGATTATATGTATACTGGTTTTTAATTTTAGTTTTGATATTATGGCAGCAGAGGGGAATACCTTTGTTTCAGAAAATAAAAATTTCAGATATACAGTGATTACAGATGCTTCTTCAAGTAAAAAGGGAACAGTAAGTGTTAAAGTGATAGATGATGATTTAATAAGTGCAATTATAGAAGGAACAGTTGAAGATGATAAGGGGAATAAATATACTGTTGAAGAAATTGCAAGCAATGGTTTTTCTGATTGTGATGATTTGAAAAGAGTTACTATTGCTGAAACGGTTACTTATATAGGAAATAAAGCTTTTTACGATTGTTCAGATTTGAAAAAAATAGTTATAAATTCAAGTTATATACAAATAGGAAGAAGTGCGTTTGAAGGTATAGATGAAGAGGCAGAATTTTATGTTGTTTCAAGAAAAGTAAAAGAAGAACTTTTAGATTATGGAATAGATGAAGATATGATAAATTTGGATAGTAGCAACACAGATGATGAAGATGACGAAGAAGATACATATCGTCTTAAAGTTATGGCGGGAGAAGGAGGTACTGTAACGGGTACGGGTTACTATAAAAAAGGTGACAGAGTTACAATAAAAGCATATCCTAAAACAGGTTATGAGTTTGCAAGTTGGCAAATAGTTACAGGAAAGGCTAAAATTGCTGACGCAAATAGTGAGAAAACTACCTTGAAAATGACTGCTGAAACAGTAAAAATAAAAGCGACTTTTGTATATGTTGGAGAGGGTAATTTGCCAAGTCAGTTTGAAATAGATAAATTTGATACTATTTATGTTACTCCAATATATGGTAATAATCTTAATGGAACGGATAAATATGTGAACTTGGGTGAAAATGGCATAATAACAGCAAGTAATTTTTCGACAGTAGTTGGAATGCAGTCAAAACTTGTTGCACAAGGGTCAAATTATAGATGGGTTATAGAGGGTAAAAAAATAAATACTGATATTTTAGAGAAATCATATATTAATCTTGGTGTTGAATTTTTTAAACAGCGTAACTGGGAAATAGGTTATTTGACAGAATATAAAAATATAATACTATTTGATGTAGCTGGTGAAGGGAAATTACCATTTGAGGGTTCATTGGAGTTTTATTTACCAGAGGGTTCAGATTATATAAGTGTATATTTGTATAAATATGATGAAGAAGCTCAAAAAATAACTTACTGTGATTTTTCAGAGGTGGATAGAGCCGATAACAATAAAGTAAGTTTGAAAGTATCAGAAAGTGGAACGTATGTAGTTACTTCTGAAATTATAAAAAATAGTGATGTAAATGTAGTGTTTGAAAATAATAAAAATTTATATTCGATACTTCCTTATTATCTTGAAAATGGAGAAACAAAAGCAATAATAAAAAGTGCTGTAGTAGGAGATACTTTGAATTTTAAAGCTTCAAAGACAACATTTTATGGTTATGTAGATAATTCTCAAAATTTTACTGATATAGGAGATAGTTGGGCAAAAGCAGCAATAGAGTTTGTTTCAGCAAGAGAAATTATAAATGGAAGCACGGAAACACTTTTTGAACCGGAAATAGTTCTCAGTAAAGCAGATTTTTTAGATGGACTTGCAAGGATTGATGGGCAAAGCGGAAATTCTGCTATATGGGCTAAAAATAATGGTATAGTTTCAGAAAGTGGGAATTTTAATGTTGCTATGACAAGACAAGAAATGGCAACAATGTTTTACAGATACTGTGTATATAAAGGGATTGAATTACCTAAAGCAGAAATAAAGACAAGCTATTACGATGATAAGGATATTCCCGAATGGTCAAGAAATTATATTAGTGTTATGAGTCAAAAAGGAATTGCAATAGGTAAGAAAAATGGAAAATTTGAGCCGTATGCTTATGCAACCAAAGCAGAAGCAAGTGTTTCTTTTAAAAGGCTTATAGAGATTATTGTACTGGGAAATAATTGAAATTATTGAGGAGTACTTGATAAAATTTAATTTTGTGTTATAATAGTTAATGTAAAGAGATATATTTAAAAATGGTGTTTTGCAGCCGAGGGAAAAGAGCGAGACTTTAAAGTTAGAGGTAAGGTTTTATTATAGCCTTACCTTTTTATTTAGAAAGGAAATCAAAAGGAAAATACAAGATTTTGCTTTATATACAGTGAATGTCGAATATGTGAAAAAATTGAATAAGTGTGACAGTGAAGTTTTTTTGATGAGGATAACTTAAAAAAATTGGAAAAATTCATAAAATAATAAGCGTAATACGATATTTTATATTATAAAAGTACAAATATTTATATTTTTAAATAAAATATTTGACAATGGTACTTATTAGTGGTATTATCTTAAAAAGTAATTAAACACATTTGATAGAGGTGCGAAATTTAAAAGTACATATGTTGATGTATTAAGGTACAAGAGATATATACGGAAAGGAAATTTTGCCGAAGGTAGTTAAATCCTTAAATTTAATTATCTGGTTATGCAGTAAATAATTGTATGACTGTCATCTTTTTAGGTGGAGAGCTATCTGTTATAGAATAAAAGGTTTATTTATATAACTTTTGTATTGGTATTGATTAACAGCTGGCATTCTGCATAGCTGTTTTTATTTTGCAAATAATTTAGTGATTTTGAAATTTTAAGAAAAAATGTAAAATGTAAACTTTTTTAATAAATTTACATATAAATATTATGACTATTTCTTTATTATTTAAAAAATAAATGGTTAATAAATTAATATTTTAATTTACATATAATTTGATTTTGGGAGGAAAAAGAGATGAAAAAAATTAATTTGGCAGTGGTAGGAGCAACAGGAATGGTAGGAAGAACTTTTTTGAAAGTTTTAGAAGAAAAAAATCTTCCGATAGAAAATTTTTATGTATTTGCTTCAGCACGTTCAGCAGGAAACAAAATTACATTTAAAGGTAAAGAATATGTAGTGGAAGAGCTTACAGAAACATCTTTTGACAGAGGAATTGATATTGCATTATTCTCAGCAGGTGGAAGTACAAGTGAAAAATTTGCACCTATTGCAGCAAGTAAGGGTTGCATAGTTATAGATAACAGTTCAGCATGGAGAATGAATGAAGAAGTTCCATTGGTAGTACCTGAAGTTAATCCAGAAGATATTGAATGGAATAAAGGAATTATTGCAAATCCTAACTGCTCAACAATTCAGGCAATGGTAACATTAAAACCTTTAGATATGAAATATAAAATTAAACGTATTGTGTATTCTACATACCAAGCAGTATCAGGAGCAGGTATGGCAGGTTGGACAGATTTAGAAGAAGGATTGAAAGGAAATGCACCTAAAAAGTTCCCTCACCCAATAGCAAATAACTGCTTACCACATATTGATGTATTTACAGAGAGTGGGTATACAAAAGAAGAATTAAAGATGGTTAATGAAACAAAGAAAATTCTTCACAGACCTGATTTAAGAATTACAGCAACAGCAGTACGTGTACCAGTATTTAACAGTCATAGTGAATCTATAAATGTAGAATTTGAAAAACCATTTGAATTAAATGAACTTATTGAAACATTGAAAAATGCACCTGGAGTAATAGTACAAAATAATTCAGAAGCAAATGAATATCCTCTTGCAATAAATGCAACAGGACATGACGAAACATTTGTAGGAAGAATAAGAAGAGATGAAAGTGTTGAAAGTGGAGTAAATCTTTGGGTTGTAGCTGATAATATCAGAAAAGGTGCAGCAGCAAATGCAGTACAGATAGCAGAACTTATAGTAAATAAAATGAATTAGTATTAAAAAGGGGGAATTAGTATGACATTGTTTAAAGGAGCAGGAGTTGCATTAGTAACACCATTTGATGCAAATGGAAATGTTGATTACAAAGTGTTGGCAGATTTAATAGAATTTCAGGTAAACAATAATGTCGATGCTATCATTTCATGTGGTACAACAGGAGAGGCTTCCACTCTTACAGATGAAGAACAGATAGAGTGTATCAGATTTACTGTAGAGAAAGTTAATAAAAGAGTGCCAGTAATAGCAGGGGCAGGAAGTAATGATACAAAACATGCAATTAATTTGGCAGTTGGTTGTAAAAATGTAGGAGTAGATGGACTTCTTATAGCTACACCTTATTATAATAAAACTACTCAAAAAGGATTGATAGAGCATTATAAAGCGATAGCTGAAGCAGTGGAAGATTTACCTATAATATTATATAGTGTTCCAAGTAGAACAGGGCTTAATATAACACCTGCAACAGCATATGAACTTTCAAAAGTAAGTAATATAGTGGGTATTAAGGAAGCAAGTGGAAATATATCGCAGGTTGCTGAAATAGCAGCTTTGTGTGGTGACAGTTTTGATATATACTCTGGAAATGATGACCAGATAGTACCACTTCTTTCATTAGGAGGAAAAGGAGTTATTTCGGTAGTAGCTAATGTTCTTCCAAATGAAACACATGAGATTTGTCACAAATTCTTTAATGGAGATGTTAAAGGCAGTCTTGAATTACAGCTTAAAATGCTTAATTTGATAAATAAATTATTTATAGAAGTAAATCCAATACCTGTAAAAGCAGCGATGGAACTTATAGGATATCCGGTAGGAAGAGGAAGAATGCCACTTACAACTATGGACCCTGCAAATCTTGAAAAACTTAAAAATGCGATGATAGATTATGGCATAAAAGTAGTAAAATAATAAAAAAATATATACAAAAGGCTGTTATTTAACAGCCTTTTATGTTAAAATAAAATCAATATATTATTTTTTGAGGTGATACAAATGGTAAAGTTGATAATGCACGGATGTAATGGAAGAATGGGACAAGTTATAGGTTATATAGTGAAAAATGATACAGAGGCTGAAATAGTAGCAGGAATAGATATACAGCAGACAACAACATATACTTTTCCAGTATTTACAAATATAGCAGATTGTGATATGAAAGCAGATGCAATTATAGATTTTTCTACGGCAGCAGCAGTACCGGCAGTGTTAGATTATGCAAAAGCAAAAAATATTTGCCTCCGCTCTTGACTTTATCATAGTAACGT
>CAZQDT010000099.1:0-958 GCA_964592005.1 uncultured Eubacteriales bacterium | reverse complement strand
AAATATACCAGCAATAATATGTACAACGGGTTTATCTCAGGAGATTATAGAACAGATAAAGGATACTTCAAAATCAGTACCTATATTTTTCTCGGCAAATATGTCACTTGGTGTAAATCTTTTGATAAATCTCGCTAAGAAAACAACTCAGATACTTACAGATGCAAATTTTGATATAGAGATTGTAGAAAAACACCATAATCAGAAAATTGATGCACCTAGCGGAACTGCTCTTGCAATAGCAAACGCTATAAATGAAACTCTTGATAATGAGTATACATATAAATATGACCGTACAAAAGAAAGAGTAAAAAGAGAAAAGAAAGAAATAGGTATACATGCTGTAAGAGGAGGTACAATAGTAGGAGAACACGAAGTTATATTTGCAGGAAAAGATGAAATAGTGGAATTAAAACATACAGCTATGTCAAAAGAAATTTTTGCAGTAGGTGCGGTAAAAGCAGCTAAATTTATAGTTGGAAAACCTGCTGGATTATATGATATGGGAGATTTAATGAATTAGTTACGAAAAGGGGCGGTAAGCTCCTTTTTACTTTAAAGAATGATAAAAAATTTTTGATTAAATATTTAAATTAAAACGGAGGAGCTGTAATTGGTATTTAAAAAATGAAGCAAATTGTAAAAAAATAGCATAGTAGTAATGAAAAATTATAGCCTATTTACTATAATATAAAATTCAGCACAGTAGATAAAAACTGTGCTGCTTTTTACTTTATAAAGCAAAAATTATATAAATTCAAATTATTTCCAATATAAATTTACTTTTTCTTCTGCTTGTTTTTCGGATAAATTATATTCCTGCATAACTTGCTCAATAACTTCTGATTTAGATTGATTAAATTTTTGACATAAATTAATCATAACCTGCAGCCCTTTTTCTATTCCCTTTTCTATTCCTTCGGCTATTCCCTGTCTTCGTGCATTTCCTAATGCACTA
>CAZQDT010000098.1:0-8535 GCA_964592005.1 uncultured Eubacteriales bacterium | reverse complement strand
TTAGAAGATATATTTTATAATTTGTTTTCTAACCCTATTTAAAAATAAATATAGTAAATGTGGTATTACTTTATTTTAAACTCCTGCTATATCCTTAAAGTTCAGGTATAGCAGAGGTTATTTTATACCACTTAATGTTATAGTTCCCTTTTGTTTTCCGATATGCTTAATTAAATATTTTATGCACAATGTTAATGTGTGTGTGGGGGGGGGGGGTTACCACCCGCCTACAATAATGTAATAGATTGCAACGTTGCATTTTCTTTCCTCAATTTTCTGGGGAAATAAAAAAGCGTTGCACTTTTGACTATATTCGTTTTCCAATCGTAGAAATATACTATTCATTTCAGCAGTTTTTGCACTGCAAACTTTTGTTTGGTTATCGCCAATTTTGGTGATAACTTTTTATTTGAATTAAATTGAATTATATTATATAATAACCTTTATTAGAAAGGGGATTTATAAATGGAAGGTAAAAGTATAGCGATAATGGGAGGAACTTTTGACCCTATACATTATGGCCATTTGGTGACAGCACAGGCTGTAAAGGATAAATTTGGTGTGGAAAAAGTAATGTTTATACCGACAGGAAATCCGCCACATAAGGCAGGAAAAGAAGTGACAGAAAGTGAAAAAAGATATTTTATGACAGTTTTGGCAACTATCACAAATTTATCATTTGAGGTATCTCGTATAGAAATTGATAGAGCAGGATATACCTATACAATAGATACAATAAGAGAACTTAGAAAAGTTTTTGATGAGGATACAAAGATATATTTTATAACGGGTGCAGATGCAATAGATAAGATACTTACATGGAAAGATCCGGAAAAACTTTTGAAAATGTGTGATTTTGTAGCAGTTACTCGACCGGGTTATAATAAGGAAGAACTTGAGGAGCATATTAAAAATTTAGAAAAAATTTTAGGAGGAAATATTCATTTCTTGGAAGTTCCATATTTGGATATATCTTCTTCTGATTTGAGAGAAAGGGTTATGGAAAATAAATCTATAAAATATATGCTTCCTGAGGAAGTTGAAAATTATATATATAAATTTGGACTTTATAGAAAGAAGGAATTTTAAGTGTTGGATTTTTACACAATAGAAGGCAGATTACAGTCGGCACTTTCGATAAAAAGGTATATACATACAAAGGGAGTGGTAAGAGAAGCTAAAAAACTTGCACAGAAATATGGTGCTGATGTTGAAAAAGCTAAACTTGCAGCACTTTTGCACGATTGTGCAAAATGTTATCCGGAAGATATGACAAGAAGATTTTGTAAGGAATATCATGTGGATATAGATGATTGTATTAAAAAACAAATAGATTTAGCACATGGATATTTGGGTGCAAAAGTGGCAAAGAGGGAATATGGAGTAGATGATAAAGAAATATTAGATGCCATAAGATATCATACTTTTGGAAGAAAAGGAATGACTTTACTTGATAAAATAATATATATAGCTGATTATATAGAGCCGAACAGAAAAGATTTTGAGGGTTTGAAAGAAGTAAGGGAAATGGCATATATTGATATTGATAAAGCAGTTAAGCTTGCATTAGAGCAGACAATAGAGTATAATAAGAAGAAAGGAAGAATAATTCATCCAATGTCATTAGAAGCATTGGAAGATTATAAATAGGAGGATTTTTGATGGATACAATGGAATTGGTAAAAACAGCTTTAAAAGTTTTAGATGACAAGATGGCAGAAGATGTAAAAGTGTTGGATATAAGAGGAATATCAGTAATGTCTGATTATTTTGTAATAGCAAGTGCAAAAAATGTAAGTCAGGTAAAGGCGATAGCTGACGAGCTTGAACAGAAAATTTATGAAAATGGCGGAAAGCTTGTACAGTCTGAAGGATATCAGTCAGCAAGATGGGTACTTTTAGATTTTAATGATATTATAGTTCATATATTTTTAAAGGAAGAAAGAGAATTTTATCAGCTTGAGAGAGTATGGGCTGATGCAAAACAAGTAGATATTGATTTTAATTAATAAAGATTTGATGCTGTGAGATTTTTAATTTCACAGCATTTTTACATAAAAAACACAATTTTTACAATAAATTGTGATAAAATTTTTGAAAAGGAGTGAGAGTTTATGAGTTTAAAAGTTTTGGTGGTAGATGATGAAATGAGAATGAGGAAGCTTATAAAGGACTTTTTGATGGTTAATGATTTTAAAGTGATAGAAGCTGAGGACGGAGAACAAGCATTAGAAGTGTTTTACCAAAATAAGGATATAGATTTAATAATACTTGATGTTATGATGCCTAAAAAAGATGGGTGGGAAGTTTGTAAAGAGATAAGACAATCTTCATCTGTACCTATAATAATGCTTACGGCAAGAGGGGAAGAAATGGATGAACTTTTAGGTTTTAGGCTGGGAGTAGATGAATATATTTCAAAGCCATTTAGCCCTAAAATACTTGTGGCAAGAGTAGAAGCACTTGTAAGGAGAACTAAACCACAGACTTTTCAGACAGTGAGAAAAGGGAAAATGGAATATGACAGAGCAGCTCATACAGTGAGGATAGATGGCGATTTTGTAGATTTAAGTTATAAGGAGTTTGAACTTTTGGGTTATTTTATAGACAATGAAGGAATAGCTCTTTCAAGAGAAAAAATACTTAATGGAGTATGGAGTTATGACTATTTTGGCGATGTAAGAACGGTAGATACCCATGTCAAAAAATTAAGGGGAAAGCTTGGAGAAAAAGCAGATTATATAAAGACAGTCTGGGGAGTAGGCTATAAATTTGAGGTGGATAACAATTGAAAAAATCTTTGAAAATAAAAATATTTTTTATACTTACAGGCTCTATTGCTGCAATTATAATTTTTTACTGGCTTTTAAATAGCCTTATTTTGGAAAAATATTACATTAGAAAGAAAAAGGATGTTTTAATACAGACATATGATGAAATCAATACTGCTTATAATATGGAACAGGAGGATATGAAACTGATTTTTGAAAAGATAGACAGAAATAAGAACGTAATTATAAATATAAAAACACAACAGGAAGAGTATGTTTATAATAGCAATGGAAAGGAAGAATTTAAGGATTTTTTAGAAGTGCCGCAAGGAGAAAATGATAAGAATTTTAATAAAGAATTTGAAATAATTCCTCCGGAATTTAATGTTGGAACACATAGAATGAAACCACAGGAATTATTGGAGAAAACAGGAAAATATACAATACAAAAAAGTTATGATATGCGTTTAGGTTCAGGATATATAACGCTAAATGCAAAACTGGACAATGGTTATGGATTATATTTAAGGACTCCTCTTGAATCAATAAGTGATAGTGTAGAAATTTCAAACCAATTTCTGGTTATAAGTGGCATTTTTGTAACTATTGTAAGTTCATTTTTAATGTATTTTATATCAAAAAGTATTACAAAACCTATAATGGAACTTTCAGAAATTGCACAGGATATGGCAGCATTTGATTTTAGCAGAAAATATGAAATAAAATCAAGTGATGAAATAGGATTACTTGGAGAAAGTATAAATATACTTTCAGAACAATTGGAAGAAAAAATATCAAAGTTAAAGTCCGCTAATATTCAATTACAGTGTGATTTGGAACAAAAAGAGAAAATAGATAATATGCGTAAAGAATTTTTATCAAATGTTTCTCATGAACTTAAAACGCCGATAGCTTTGATACAAGGATATGCAGAAGGTTTAAAAGATAATGTTGTAACAGATGAAGAGAGTAAAAATTATTATTTGGAAGTAATCCTTGATGAAACGGATAAAATGGGAATAATGGTAAAAAAGCTTTTAACACTTAATCAGCTTGAGTCAGGTAAAGATATACTTAGTATTAGAAGATTTGACATAGTTGAGATGATTAAGGAATTTATATCAAGAAATAAAATAAGAATGGAGTCAAAGCAGGTAATAATATATTTTAATTCACCTGAAAAATTATATGTATGGGCAGACGAATTTATGATTGAAGAAGTATTTACTAATTATATGAATAATGCGTACAATCATATTTCGGGTGAAAATGTAATTACAATAGATGTAATACAAAAAGGAAATGCAGCAAGAATATCTGTAAATAATACAGGAAGTCATATAGCTGAAGAAGAATTGGATAAAATATGGGGAAGTTTTTATAAGGTAGATAAAGCTAGAACAAGAGAGTATGGAGGAAGTGGTATAGGGCTTTCAATAGTAAAAGCGACAATGGAACTTCATAAACAGAATTATGGTGTATATAATACAGAAAATGGTATAACTTTCTGGTTTGAATTGGATTGTGGAAAAGATATATAAAATTTAAACAAAATGTTAAATTTTAGAACATATATTTTTAATAATGGTTGACATTAATATACAATAGTTGTATAATTTGGTTATAATATGTAAAATATTATAAATTTTTTTGTGAAAAAGAAATGAATTTATTTGGAGGAATTTTTGTGGAGAATATAAAAAAAGGATTTTTAGACATTATAGGTAATACACCTCTTATGGAGGCAGAAAATATTGAAAAAGAATTGGATTTAAAGGCAAGGGTTTTATTAAAGCTGGAGTATCTCAATCCGGCAGGAAGTGTTAAAGACAGAGCAGCAAAAGAAATGATTGAAGATGCAGAAAGAAAAGGCTTAATTAAAGAGGGAGCTGTTATTATTGAACCAACATCTGGAAATACAGGTATTGGTTTGGCAGCAATTGCGGCAGTAAAAGGTTATCGTATGATTTTGACAATGCCTGATACAATGAGTGTTGAAAGAATAAATATTTTAAAAGCTTATGGAGCAGAAGTGGTACTTACAGAGGGAATTAAAGGAATGAAAGGTGCTATTGAGAAGGCAGAGGAGCTTGCAAAAGAAATACCTAACAGCTTTATTCCTGCACAGTTTGACAATCCTGCGAATGCTCAGGCACATAAGAAAACTACCGGACCTGAAATATGGAGAGATACTGAAGAAAAAGTTGATATTTTTGTGGCTTGTGTAGGTACAGGCGGAACTCTTACCGGAATAGGAGAATATTTAAAAGAACAAAATTCTAATATAAAAGTAGTAGCCGTAGAACCTGCAAGTTCTCCGTTACTTTCAGAAGGAAAAGCTGGACTTCATAAGATACAGGGAATAGGTGCAAATTTTGTTCCAAGTGTATTGAATACTAAAATATATGATGAAGTTATAACGGTAGAAGATGATGAAGCTTTTGAAAATGCGAAACTTATTGCTAAAAAAGAGGGAATTTTAGTGGGTATTTCATCAGGAGCAGCTCTTTGTGCAGCAATAAAGCTTGCAAGACAAACTGAAAATGAGGGAAAAACAATAGTTGCATTATTGCCTGATAGCGGTGACAGATATTATTCTACCCCGCTTTTTATAGGATAAATTGTAAATAAATTTTTAATAAAACAGACCATATCTTGTCTAAATTCGTATATTGTAGTATAATTTAAATAATGTAAACACACAAAGTAAATATTCATAAAAGTAAAGATTGGATATTTGGGAAAATTTTTGAACGAAAATCAGTTATAAGCAAGTAGTGAATGCGGATTGAGAATATCCACTCGACATTTTTGTGATTATTTATGCAATATTGAAATGAGAATATAAAAAATTGTGTGAATAAGTATATTATAAGAATATGGAGGCAAAGTATGGGCGGATTATTTAGCATGGATGGTGTAGTATATAAGGTTAGTTCACTTATATGGGATTTATTCCTTTTGAATTTATTATGGGTTGTTTTTAGTATACCGATAGTTACAATGGGTGCATCTACTACTGCATTATTTTATGTTTGTGGAAAAAGAGTGAATGGTAATGAAGGATATATATTTAGTGATTTTTTGAAAAGTTTTAAAATGAATTTTAAACAATCTACAATAATATGGCTTTTACTTATATTTGTCTTAGCTTTGTTGGGACTGGATTATGTTGTTGTGGGTTATATGGGAGAAAAGATGGCAAATCTTAGAGTGATTTTTATTATATTGATAGCAGAAGTTTTAATAATTTCTTTGTATCTTTTTCCTATACTTTCAAAATTTTATATAAAGACGATGAATGTTGTTAAATATGCGTTTTTTATGGCAAACAGACATTTTTTGACTACTATATTGTGTGTAGCATTGATGATTGGATTAATATTTGTAACCTCTAAGTTTACATTCCTTTCAATGTTTTTGATTTCGGGATATGCCTATATTGCATCTTTTATGTTTCAGAGAATATTTGATAAATATATTCCAAAACAGGAAGATGAAGATGATGAATGGTCAGTGCAATAAGAGATTAAGACTGTATTTGAAAATACAGTCTTTTTTGAATTAAATTCAAATGATGTTAAATGATGGCAGGATTTGGAGGCGTTTAGTTTAAATTCATAAAAAAATTAAAAAAAAGCTGAAAATACTCATTAAAAAGTGCAAAAAATAGTTTGCAATTTATTCATTAAGCTGTTAGAATAAATAAAGTAGAAAGTGTTAAAAATATAAAGATATGAAAAATTATTTACATAAAATAAAGGTGGACAATTATGGATTTTCATCACGTATCAGTATTATTAAATGAATGTATAGAGGGATTGAATATAAAATCTGACGGAATATATGTAGATGGCACTTTAGGCGGTGCAGGTCATGGAAGTCAGGTATGTAAAAGACTTGATAAAAATGGTATTTTTATAGGTATAGACCAAGATATAAATGCGATAAATGCGGCAGGTAAGGTTTTAGAAGGTTACGAAAATAAAATTATTTTAGAGCATGAAAATTTTTCTTCTATAAAATCAATATTGGACAATCTTAATATAGATGGAGTAAATGGTATTTTGTTGGATTTAGGAGTTTCTTCACATCAGCTTGATGAAGCTGAAAGAGGATTTTCGTATATGAATGATGCAGCTTTAGATATGCGAATGGATATAAGAAAAGAGTTTTCTGCTTACAATGTAGTTAATGAATATTCCGCCAAGGAACTTGAAAGAGTTATTTGGGAATATGGTGAAGAAAGATGGGCAAAGAGAATAGTACAGTTTATAATTGAAGCAAGAAAGGACAAGCCCATAGAAACTACATACGAGTTAGTAGATATTATTAAAAAAGCAATTCCCAAAGGAGCAAGAAAAGATGGACCACATCCGGCAAAAAGAACATTTCAGGCAATAAGAATAGAGGTAAATGGTGAGCTGGAAATATTAAAGCAGGCAATAGAAGATATGGCAGATAAATTATTGCCGGGAGGAAGATTGTGTATAATTACTTTCCATTCATTGGAAGATAGAATAGTAAAGGAAACTTTTAGAAAGCTTGAAAATCCTTGTACTTGTCCTCCAAGTTTTCCTGTATGTGTATGTGGGAAAAAGCCATTAGGTAAAGTTATTACCAGAAAGCCTATTTTACCATCAGATGAAGAATTGGAAGAAAATCATAGAGCAAGAAGCGCAAAGTTGAGGATATTTGAAAAAAAATCGGAATAATAAAGTTAGAAAGAGGAGTGAAAATTGATGGCAGTTAGAAAAAAAGAATTAGATGAAAAAAATAATTATTATTCTAGGTATTATACTGCTGGAAATACAGCTCCTGAATTTTTACCATGGGAAGAACAAATTCTTCCCAAAAAGAAAGTAAAGATAGTAAAAAAGACAAGAACAGTTAAAAAGCCAAAGGAAGAAGTTAATAGAGGAATTTTGTATGCAGTAAAGGCTGTATTTACAGTAGCATTGGTGGCTTTTTCATGTATAATGATAACAGCCTTAAATTCAGTGGTTCTTGAAAAAGAAAGAGAAATTAGGACATTAAACAATCAGCTTAAGGAGATGCAGGAAACTAATTTAATACTTGAAACGGATATTGCAGAGCAGGTAGATTTGAAGTATGTGAAAGAAGAAGCAATTCAAAGACTTGGAATGAAAGAGCCAGAAAATTATCAGATAATTTATGTAGATGTTCCTAAGGCAAGTTATACAGTACAAAGTAGAGAAGTGTCGTTAGATGATGAAAAAGAAAATTATGATGGACTTTTAGAGTATATTTGTGATTTATTGGTAAAAGTTTTTGGGTGATAAATTTTGAAAACTAATAAAAAGAAAAATTCTTTAAAGGGAAAAAAGAAAAGAAAGAAATATGTTTTTTCTAATACCAGAATTTGGTTTGTACAAGTTATGCTGGTTATTTCTTTGATTGCACTTTTTGGTGTTACAGGCTATATAAAGCTGATAAAGGGAGAAACTTATGAAACGGATTCAATAAATTTGAAAACTCAGAATAATGATATGTCAATAGCGTCTAAAAGGGGAACTATTTTAAATAGAAGTGGACAAGTTTTAGCAATGAGTACTAGAGTTTATAATGTTATATTAGATGCAAGAGTGCTTATGGATGATACTGTAAAAGAAGAAACTAGAAATTACAGTATAGAAAAAGTAGCTGAAGTTTTAGAAATTGAAAAATCTGAAATTGAAAAATATATTGTTAAAAATGAAGATGGTGTCTATTCACAGTATAAAGTGCTTGCTAAAAAGGTAGA
>CAZQDT010000097.1:0-8569 GCA_964592005.1 uncultured Eubacteriales bacterium | reverse complement strand
ATATTTATCATTAAATCTCAAAAAATCAAGAATTTACATACTTATTCCACTTGTATATCCTGTCGAAAAAGCTATCTGTAAATTATATCCTCCTGTATAAGCATCTACATCTATAACTTCTCCTGCAAAATAAAGTCCTTTTACCAATTTAGACTCCATTGTTGATGGCTCTATTTCAGCTATATTTACACCACCACAAGTAACAACTGCTTCATTAAAGCCTCTTGTACCTGTAATTGTAAGTTTTAAATTTTTTATAAGTCTGCATAAATGTTTTCTTTCTTCTTTTGTAATAACATTTACTTTCTTTTCTGGAGATATTTCTGAAAGTTGTATAATAATTGGTATAAGCTTTTGAGGCAAAAGTTCATCTAATGAATTTTTAAAATCTTTATTCTTAAATTCTTCAAAATCTCTTAAAATTCTAGAATCTAAAACTTTTTCCTCCAATGCCGGCTTTAAATCTATATTTAAAGTAAGCTTATCTTTCATATAAGGTATAATATTTCTGCTTGCACTCAATATGACAGGTCCTGAAACTCCATAATGCGTAAATAACATTTCTCCAAAATCTTCATATATATTCTTCTTTTTGTCACTATCTATATTAATTTTTATATTTTTAAGACTAAGTCCCTGTAATTCCTTGCACCAATTTTCTTTTACTGTAAAAGGAACTAATGACGGATATAATTCAGTTACCTTATGACCTGATGACTTTGCAAATTTATAACCATCGCCAGTAGAACCTGTTCCGGGATATGATAATCCTCCAGTAGAAATAAGCACCCTATCACATAAAAACTCTTTTGTTTTATCAGTAGAAAATCCTTTTATTTCGCCCATTTCTGAAATTAAAAGCTTATTTACAGTTTCACCATAATGTACTTTAACTTTTCTTTTCTGTAACTCTTTTTCCAAAGCTCTAACCACATCACCAGCTCTATCGGAAACAGGAAAAACTCTTCCTCCTCTTTCTATTTTTGTTTCAACACCTAATTCATTAAAAAACTTAATCGTATCCTCATTACTGAAATTATAAAAAGGACTGTATATAAAATATGGATTTCCTGCAATATTATCTATAAAATTTTGAATATCTCCGGAATTTGTAATATTACATCTTCCTTTACCTGTAATATATATTTTTTTGCCAAGTTTTGTATTTTTTTCAAATATATGTACTTCATTTCCTTTCCTAGCCGAAAATATTGCCGCAATCATTCCTGCTGCACCACCGCCGATAATTCCTACTTTTTTCATAACTTATTTCCTTTCATTAATCATAAAATTGATTACTTTCATCATTACCATATACTTGATATTCATTCCAAATATTTTCAAGTTTTTCAAAATTGTGTGAAATTTGTTCTTTCTTCTTCATACTTATAGATACCAAAAGTGCATTTATGATACTCATAGGTGCTACCAATGAATCCACAAAAGAAACCATATTGCTTTTGGCTATAAGACTATGATGTGCATACTTTACCAAAGGTGACTTAAGACTATCTGTTATTGCTATGACCTTTGCTCCTTTTTTATTAGCATATTCCATAGCTCTTACAGTTTTTTTAGAATATCTCGGAAAGCTTATTCCTATAACAACATCATTTTCACCTATCCTCAACATTTGTTCAAATACTTCACTTGTACTATTTGTATAGACTAAATTTACATTATCAAACACTAAATTCAAATAAAACCCTAAAAAACTCGCCAATGCCCCTGAACTTCTTATTCCCAATATATAAATTCTCTTTGACTCTAAAATGACATCAACTGCTTTTTCAAAAGCTTCCTCATCTAATTCTTCAAGCGTATTTTTCATATTTTCCATATCTTCTTGCAAAACAGTTTTTATTATTGACTTTTGTTTTCCTGCAATCTTATCCGATGTAACTTCTATCCTCTGTAATGTTGTAAGTTTATTTTTTATCAGCTCTTCCAAAGCTTTTTGAAGTTTAGGATACCCATCATAATTAAATTCATTTGCAAATCTTACTACTGTCGATTCACTAACTCCTACTATTTCTCCTAATTTTGACGCTGTCAAAAAAGCCGCCTTATCATAATGAGTTAATATATAATTTGCTATAAGCTTTTGACCTTTACTTAAAAACGGCATCTTATTTTTTATTTGAAGCAACAAATCTTCATCATTCTGCATTTTATTACCTCATATCTTGTGTATTTTTGTAAATCCCTATTAATTTTTACATAAAATTTTACTATGTTAAAATAAAATCCTTATAGAGTATATTTTAATTTTTAAACTTTTTCAAGTCTTTTTTTTAAAAGACATAATTTACCGTCTTTTTTACATTACACCTCAACATTTTATATGATTTCACACTAAAATATACCAAATCAAATTCTCAAACTGTAAATAATTTCAAAAAAACAAGACATAAACTTTTAAGCCTATGCCTTATTTCCTAACTCCCTAAATAGGATATACTTTATTTTCTGTATCTGCAAGAGATGGATCTACTTTATACTTCTGTGCCTGTCTAAATTTAAAAAATTCTTCTGCTACCTGTGGAAAGAGTGCATATGATAAAACATCTTCTTCCTGTTCTTTATAATTTTTCATTTCTTCTTCAGCTTTAGGAAGTCCCGGCTCCAATAAATCCGCTGGTCTGCAAGTAATAACCTTTTCATCTCCAATAATCTGTTTTTTTATTTCTTCCGAAATAGGTACTGGAGTTTTTCCATATTCCCCTCTTACAAGTGCTTTTGTTTCTTTAGTTACTACTTTATATCTTCCACCCATAATAACATTCATAACAGCCTGTGTACCTACTATCTGACTACTTGGAGTTACCAATGGAGGATATCCCAAATCTGCACGTACTTTAGGAATTTCTTTTAAAACTTCATCATATTTATCTTCAGCTTTCTGCTGTTTAAGTTGTGAAACAAGATTTGAAAGCATACCACCTGGTACTTGATATAAAAGAGTTGCTATATCTGCTCCCAATACCTTAGGACTTAACAATCCTTCTTCTATTGCTTTCTCTCTTAAAGGTTTGAAATAATCTGAAAGTTCTTTTAAGTAATCTACACTTATTCCTGTATCATACTCTGTGCCTTCAAAAGCTTTAACCATTACTTCAGTAGCAGGTTGAGAAGTTCCAAGTGCAAACGGTGACATTGCTGTATCTATTATATCTGCTCCTGCTTCTACTGCTTTCATATAAGACATTGAAGCTACACCGCTTGTATAATGACTGTGCACCTGAATAGGAACTTTTACAGTTTCTTTTAATGCCTTTAAAAGTGCTTCTGCATCTTTAGGTATAAGCAATCCTGCCATATCCTTTATACAGATAGAATCTGCTCCCATTTCTTCAAAGTTTTTAGCAAGTTTTGTATAATATTCCAAAGTATGGACATCACTTAAAGTATAAGAAATTGCAAGCTGTGCATGTCCTTTTTCTTTCTTTATTGCTTTAACTGATGTTTCAAGATTTCTTACATCATTAAGTGCATCAAATACACGAATTATATCAATACCATTTGCAATACTCTTTTTAATAAACTCTGAAACAACATCATCTGGATACATTTTATATCCTAAAATATTCTGTCCTCTAAGTAACATTTGAAGCTTTGTATTTTTAACCACAGAACGAATTTTTCTCAATCTCTCCCATGGGTCTTCTTTTAAAAATCTAAGACATGAATCAAATGTAGCCCCTCCCCAAACTTCCATGGAGTAAAAGCCTGCCTTATCCATTTTTTCTACGATAGGCATTATATCTTCTATCGGCATTCTTGTAGCTATCAAGGACTGTTGACCATCTCTAAGAGTAGTGTCCATTATTTTAACTGCCATTTAAAGTGCCTCCTTTTGTATTTATTTTATTGTAAAATTTTAACTAGAATTTAAATTCCATAAATCGACAAGAATACTCCTGCTGCTATTGCAGAACCAATAACTCCTGCAACATTTGGTCCCATAGCATGCATAAGAAGGAAATTACTTGGATTTTCTTCTGCTCCTACTTTCTGTGAAACACGAGCTGCCATAGGTACTGCCGAAACTCCTGCTGAACCTATAAGTGGATTTACTTTTCCTCCTGAAAGCTTATTCATAAGTTTTCCGAAAAGAACTCCGGTTGCTGTTCCTACTGCAAAAGCTACTAATCCCATAGCCAAAATACCAAGTGTCTTAACATTCAAGAAGTTTTCAGCACTTGATGTAGCTCCTACTGTAACACCTATAAATATTGTCAAAATATACATCATTGTTTCTGACGCTGCATGTACCAATTTAGGAACTACCCCTGACTCTTTAAATAAATTTCCAAGCATAAGCATACCTACAAGTGATGCTGCATCTGGTACCATTAATATAACTACTATTGTAACTATTATAGGGAATAAAATCTTTTCTCTTTTTGAAACAGGTCTTAACTGGTCCATTTTTATAGCACGTTCTTCTTTAGTAGTAAGAAGTCTCATAATAGGAGGCTGTATAACCGGAACAAGTGCCATATATGAATAAGCCGCAACTGCAATAGGTCCTATCATATGAGGAGCAAGTTTTGTAGCCAAATATATAGCCGTAGGTCCGTCAGCTCCTCCTATAATACCTATGGACGCTGCTTCCTGTGCTGTATACGCCATCTCAGGAATAAATATACCTATTCCCAAAGCCATCAAAAATGCCATAAATATACCAAACTGTGCTGCTCCTCCTAAAAGGATACTCTTAGGATTCGCTATAAGCGGTCCAAAGTCCGTCATTGCTCCTACTCCCATAAATATAAGAGGAGGGAAAATACCAAGTTCATCACCTAAAAATAAATAGTGCAACATACCACCATTCATTCCATCTGCCGGTGCATTCATCAATCCATTAAGAGGAAGGTTTACTATTAACATTCCAAATGAAATAGGCAAAAGAAGTAAAGGTTCGTACTGTTTAGCTATTGCCAAATACATAAAAAACAATGCTACACATATCATTATTACACTTTTATAATCAAGAGCCACAAAACCTGATGATTGAATGAAACCGACTACCGCTTCCTTTAATATCTCCATCGGGTTCTCCTCCTTATTCAGCTATTGCCATTATTAAATCTCCAGTATCTACTGTTGCACCTTTTGTTACATTTAACGATACTACTTTACCTCCTACTGGAGTTACTATTTCATTTTCCATCTTCATAGCTTCAAGTATTGCTACTACCTGATTAACTGCTATTGTATCACCCTCTTTTACCTTTAAATCCAAGATTGTTCCCGGCATAGGTGAGTTTATTTTATAAGCATCTGCTGGTGCTGCTTTTGGTGCAGGTGCTGCTACTGGTGCTGGAGCTGCCTGTACAGGTGCTGCTACTGGTACTGCTGGTGCAGTTCCGGGTGCTAATTCTTCTACGGCTACATCGTATGTATTACCGTTTACTGTTATTCTATAATTTTTCATTTTTATTTCCTCCTTAAAATGTACGTTGTTGTTCTCTTCTTGAAGTTCTATTCCAATTATCCACACGTTTTATAGATTTTACCACAAACTTATCACTTGTAGTTCCCATAGTCGCAGCTACTGCCGCTGTTATAACTGCTACAAGTTCCAAATCATCTGTCTGTTGTACTGTTTCAATCACTGGTACCGTAGTTTTTACTTCTACTGGTTTTTCAGCAGGTTTTTCTTCTTTTTTCTTATTATCATTGCCTACAAATTTAAGAAGATACAAAACACAACTTAAAGCACCTAAAAGAATAAACACTATACCCATACCTATTACAGTAGTTACAAGACCTTCTAAAAATAAATCTAAAGCAGTCTTTTCTACTGTTTCTGCCACAGCACTACTTAACAATAATGAAATATTATACATAAAAATCCTCCTATATAATGTGCTTTAAATCACATCTTAAAGTATAATACTACTGTGCTTTTTAGCCGGTCTGCTTTCTCTTTTACTTTCAAGCATCTCAAGTGTTGCAATTAAATATTTTCTTGTTTCTGCTGGTACTATTATATCATCTACATAGCCTCTTTGTGCTGCTATATATGGGCTTGACTGTTCTTTTTTATATTTTGCAATCATTTCATCTTTACTTATTTCTTTAGTTTCTTCAGCATACATAACATTAATTGCCGCTTCTGCTTCCATAAGTGAAATTTCAGCCGTAGGCCAAGCATATACCATATCAGCTCCTATGTGTTTACTGTTCATTGCAAGGTATGCACTTCCAAATGCCTGTCCTACAACAACATTAACCTTAGGCACTGTTGAATTTGTAAATGAATAAACCAATTTTGCTGCTTCTTTTCCATTTAAGTCTGCTGCAAAAGCCTTAACATCTGTAAATGTAACCAAAGGAATATTAAAAGCATCACATTTATTTATAAATTCTACTGCTTTTGAAACAGCTTTAGCATCAATTTCTCCATTGTTCGCAACAATACCTGCTGTATATCCATTAAATCTTACAAATCCTGTAACAATATTTTTTGCAAAATCTTTTTTAACTTCCATAAAACAATTTGCATCTGCAACTGTTGAAATCAAAGTCATTACATCTAAATCATCACTATTAAGAACTTCATCTACTCTATTCAAATCATCAGCTAAACCATGAAGAGGTGCATCTTCAAGATTATTAGAAGGAATAAATCCCAAAAGTTCTCTCACTGCATTTAAACATTCCTGCTCTGTTTCATATGCAAAATCCACTAAACCACTACAAGCGGCATGAGAAGCTGCACAGCCAGCTTTTTTTATGTCTACCTTCTTAGCTTCTGTACCATTTACTGTACTTGGACTGTTTACAAACATCCTTGCATTTTTGCTTTCCATTACAACAAAATCAGAAAGTGCAGGAACAAATGAATTAATACCTAAATTATCTCCAAGCACAACACTTATTTGAGGAATAACTCCTGATGCTAAAGTCTGATATTTGAATATTTCACCATATCCCTCCATACTGTCTAAGCCTTCCTGCAAACGTACTCCTGCCGAATCTAAAATTGCTACAACCGGAGCTCCCATTTTCATAGATTGCTCATAAATCTTTCCTATTTTCTTTGCTCCTATTTCTCCTACTGAACCGCCTATAACTGCCGCATCTTGACTATAAACATATACAAGACGTCCATCTACCGTACCAAAGCCTGTAATAACTCCATCGGCTGGTGTATCCTTTTCAGGTAAATTATAGTTGGTTGAACGATGTGTCATAAATGCACCCATTTCGACAAAACTACCTGTGTCCAAAAAGTTGGCTATTCTTTCTCTTGCAGAATTATTTCCAGAAGAGCCTCCTTTTTCTATATCATTGCGTCGGTTATTGAGCTCATTTATCTTGTCTAATGTACTCATTCTCAAGCCTCCATCTATTAAATATTTTAATACAAATCAATTATTGGATATCCCAAATAATTGTAATTAAAGTCGTATCTAATATAAATTTTATTAAATAAACGACTTAAATATTTGTAAAAATCAAAAAATCCACGTATACATTCTACATTATTTAGTGTGCAACTTCAAGCTTATTATTAAAAATAAATTAACCAATTTTTTTTATCTTATTTCAGCACTTTTTTTATTTACAAAAATATTTTTAAATGCTATAATTGTGTTTTAATATAATTTTCTTCTTTTTTATTTAAAATTCTATATTCTCCAACAGGTAAATTTCCAAGTTTCAAATTTCCAATAGAAATTCTTTTTAATTTTATGACAGAATGCCCTATTTTTTCACACATTTTCCTAACTTGACGATTTTTACCTTCATGTATTGTTATTCTTACTGTCGAGATATCTTTTTCTATTTTAATTATTTCCAATTTTGCTTTTGAAGTTTTGTAATTCTCTATGTATAATCCATTTTCAAAACTTTTAATTTCTTCTTTTGAAGGTATTCCTTTAATCTTTGCTTCATAAATTTTATCAATATTATGTTTGGGATGTGTAAGCTTATAAACTATATCTCCATCATTTGTAAACAAAAGAAGCCCTGACGTATCATAATCCAATCTTCCAATAGGTACTACTCTGTATGAAACATCTTTTATCAAATCCATTACTGTTTTACGTTCAAACTGGTCTTTTACAGTAGTAACATAACCTTCTGGTTTGTTTAACATAAGATATATTTTCTTTTCTTCCTGCTTCAATAATTTATTATCAAAATATACCTTATCTTTTTCATCATCAACTTTAGTACCTAAAATGTTTACAACTTCTCCATTTACTTTTACTCTTCCTGCCAATATATACTCTTCTGCCTTTCTCCTCGAAGATATACCAGAGTCAGCTAAATATTTTTGAAGTCTTATTTCCATTTTTTCACTTCCTATACATTATTTAAGAGCTGCCAAATTTTATATCTTCAGCAACTCTATAATACTTTTAATTTTAACATTTTTATTCTAAATAAATTTATCTTATCCCCAAAAGTTCTTTCTTTATTTTCTCAATCCAATCTTTAAAATTATACTCTCTTGCATCTTTTTCTGCTACAAGTTTTATCTCAGCTATCAACTCATCATATATATATATATGTCAGCCTTTCCTACTGTCTGTCCCTTATATACAGG
>CAZQDT010000096.1:0-8664 GCA_964592005.1 uncultured Eubacteriales bacterium | reverse complement strand
AAAAGAAGATGTACAAGAAACTCGAAGATACACAATGGTATATCTTGAATAACAATATTATTATAGCAAAGGTTGTGATAAAAAGGAAGATAAAAATAAAAAAATAATATAAAAAGTTATCCACAGAAAAATATACAAGGTGAAAGTATAACTATTGCCTGTGGATAAGTATGAAAAAATATTAATGAAAATTAAAATTAGTTTATATTTGTATATAAATGTAAAATAAGTTAGAAATAGGATTTGACACAAAAAATTTATTCTTTGTTGCTGGATTTATTGGGCTTTTCTCGTGAGCAGACAGACTGTCTCCACATGACTTGTCTGGCAAAAATTGTCTACTGGTTGAACTTTTCCCACTACATATTTTCCATCAGCACAAAGAATTTTCAAATCCCTTGCCATAGTTGCACTATCACATGAAACATATACTATTCTATTTGGTAACATATCAAGCACTGTATTCAATAATGCTTCATCACACCCTTTTCTTGGTGGGTCTACAACAATTACATCTGCTTTAATACCATTTTCTTTATAAAGTCGAGGTATTACTTCCTCCGACTTGCCAACAAAAAAATCCGCATTTGTTATATGGTTTATATCTGCATTTCTTCTAGCATCTTCAATGGCGTTTTCTACTATTTCAACACCATAAACTTTTTTTGCTTTTTGTGCAAGGAAAAGTGAAATTGTACCTATACCGCAATAAGCATCAAAGACTATTTCTTTACCTGTAAGTCCAGCATATTCCATAGCTGTATCATACATAACCTTAGTCTGTACTGGATTTACCTGATAGAAAGAATTGGGAGAAATTTCAAATTTTACATTTCCAATATAATCTGTTATATATCCTCTTCCCCAAACAGTTTCTATTTTATTTCCAAGTATAACATTATTTCGATCATTATTAAAATTCAGAACTATACTCGTCATTCCTTTTATTGTTTTTAACTTTTCCACAAGTTGTTGAATATAAGGCAACTTTTTACCATTAATTACAACACATACCATTATTTCGCCTGTAACAAATCCAACTCTTGTAAGTATATGACGTACTGTACCCTTATAGGTTATTTCATCATATGGTACAATATTAAAATCCTGCATAAAGTTTTTAACAATCTTTATTATTTCGTCATTTATTTTATGTTGAATATGGCAAGTTTCAAGCTCTATTATATTATGACTTCTAGGAGCATAAAATCCTATCTTTATTTCTTCATTTTTTATTCTAACAGGGAATTGGGCTTTATTTCTATAATTCCACGGATTTTCCATACCAAGTGTTGGTAAAACTTCTACACCAGTTAAACCACCTATACGTTCAATATTATCTTGTACTTTTTTTCGTTTAAATTCAAGCTGTGACATATAGGAGTACTGTTGAACTTGACAACCTCCACAATGTGAAAAATATTTACATCTAGGTTCTATCCTATCATTTGATGGAGTAACTATATTTAAAAGTTTTCCATAACCAAAAGAATTTCCAAGCTTAACAACTTTAATTTCTACAATATCCCCTAAAACGGCCCCTTCTACAAATATTGTATAGCCATTTACTTTTCCAATTCCTTCTCCCACTGTTCCAATATCAATAATTTGCATTATATAATTTTCATTTTTTTTAACAGGCAATTCTTTATTTTTTCTCATTGTTTATCCTCTCTTTGTTGCTTATCACTTTTAAGAAGTTCTTGTATGGCTTTCGCTATAATTTCATCTTCACTAAGCATCAATTTATTTTTTAATTTTAAAGGTGATAATCTTAACCCTTTTATTCTCATATTATAATCCACCTAACTTTTACAAAACTCACAAACAGTTCCTCTGCACATACAGTATCTGCATTTTACAAAAGAAGACTTCACGTTTTCTCCCTTTCCTGTATCAAACATATATCTCATATCTTCCACTGTTTCAAGAACCTGTCTGCGAAGTTTTTTTGTATTTTTTACTATAAACATTTTATTTTTGTATACTAATCTTCCTTCTTTAGGTTTTATTCCAAAAACATCTTCTATTATTAAAAAATATGCGGCAAGCTGCATTAAATCTCCCTTGTGAAATTGATTATTTTCTGATATTGTACCACTTTTCAATTCCACAGGAACCAATTTATTTCCAATAATACTTTTAAATATATAATCTGGTTTTCCCTGTATATCATATTTTTCAGAATATAATATTTTACTATATATTACATTTGCTTTTTGTCTTTTTTTATTCTCTTTTTGGTCAGTGTAAAATATTCTATAACCTAATATACCAACCCTTGCTGGTTTAACTTTTATATTTTGCTTTTTAAAAAGTATCCATATAAATATAAAAACAAATAACAATATTATTACTAAAATTTCATAATTTTTTTCCATTAAAATCCCAGCTCATTTCTAAATGTTATTACCCAAACAAGGATAAATATAAAAATTAATGCCATTATAATTTTATAAATCCTCTGCTTTAAAATATATTTATTATGGTAATTACTATGGTAATCAAGCCCTTTTTTGAAATTTGAAAGAGCCTCATCTTTTGACTTTAATTTTTTATTTCTTTCATTTACAAGTTCTCTTAACCTTGTAGAACCATATATTTTTCCATAATACCATTGATAATTACAATAAACAAATCTATTTATTTCACTTGCTGATATTGTTCTTTTATTCTTTTTCATTATATTCCGTCTTTCTTATATTACGTGTAAGCATTTTATTATATCCAACCCAATAACCCTGAGTATTATCCATTGATATCGCATCTTGATACATTTTAAGCTTTGCATCTGTATCATCCGCACAGTGAAGTATAAAAGCTTCTACTGTCTTGGGTCTTTTAGGTGAGCCATATTCATATTCGCCATGATGCGACAAAATAGAATGTTTTATAAGATTAAGTAAAGTTGTAGGAAATCCTTCTATTTGATTTGCTTTTTCTGTAATCATTTCTGTTCCTATTACAATATGTCCCAAAAGCTGTCCTTCATCAGTATAATCATTATTAGGGAAATCTGAAAGTTCATAAATTTTTCCTATATCATGAAGCATTGCCGTAGCCAATAAAATATCTCTATTTGCTCCATAATGCCCTGACATAAAATCACAAAGTTTTGTAACTGAGAGTGTATGTTCCAAAAGACCTCCCATATAGCTATGATGCATTGATTTTGCAGCCGAATGACTTCCAAATGCTTTTGATATTTCTGCATCTTTTACAAAAAATAATTCTAATAACTGTTTTATATATGAATTTTTAATGGTTTTTATATAATCTTTTAATTCTGCATACATTGTATCTATATCATATTCAGAAGATGGAACATAATCTATTGGATTATATTCTCCTTCATAACTCTTTCTAAGTCTTCTGATACTCAACTGATATTCATTATTGTATACATTTACAACAGCATCTATTTTTACAAAATCATTCTCCTCAAAACTTTTTATTTCATTGTGTAGTTCCCAAATTTTAGCATCTACAATTCCTGTCTTATCCTGCAATTTTAAGGACATATAACTCTTTCCTGCTTTTGATTTCATCATCTGCTTTTGTTTACAAAAATAATGCCCTACAATACTTTCTCCTTCTTGAAAATCTTTTATATATCTCATAAATCTTTCTCCTTATCTAAAATAATATAATTTAAGCAATGAGAAGTGTAAATAAAAATTTTATATATGACTGTTGAAAGCTTGCTTTCATAAAGGCATTGTATAAAATTTTTATTTATAGGGCGAATGCCCTATACTCATATTTTTGTATAGAAATATACATAATTTAACAAAAATATGAATAACACTTTTTAAAATGAAAACATTTGTGATTTGAACAAATTTTTCATTTTCTTTAAAATTGAATTATATAATTCAATTTTGATTCCCTCAATATTAAATTATATGATAGAATGTAATTTATTTCAATACAAAACTTTTACTATTCTAGGAAAAAAGCATGAACAAAAAAATTGATACAAAATAATAAATTTTTGTACATTCTGTAAGAAATATTAAAAAACATCGGTACTTAAATAGAAAGACTTTTTCATATTAATTTTTAATAAAAGTCTTTCTATTAATAGCGAGTATGCGTAAAGAAATAGTTATTACAAATTCAAAGAATTTAACTATTTCTTAGCAACGGAGCTTAGTATTATATAATTTAAAAAATACGAAGCGAGAGTGTTTTCTAGAATAATGTCAAAAATTGGTTTTAAAAACAACATTTGTGCGTTTTCCTGTTTACTATTCAGCTTTAAAGAATAAAAATTTTTTGCACAAAAAACTGAATTTTTAAATATTTTCTTGTATCTTAATTTAAAACAGTGTATAATTATGATAAATGTCTTAATTGTGAGTATATTATATTATTATAGAAAACGTTTTATATCGAGGTGAAAAATATGTGTTCTCCGCTTCCAGAAGTTAGCGAATTTAATCCTAAAATTTTTTATATTTGTAAAAGAAAGTTTACAGACCCAAACAAAAAACGTAGTCCTCATAAACATGATTTTATTGAAATACGTTATATTTTTTCAGGTAGTTGTCAATATATATTAGACGGGGTTTCTTATACTGTAAAAGCTGGTGATGTTGTCATATGTAATCCCAATGTTGAGCATGTTTTCAAACCTTTGCCTTCTAAAGAATCCACTATTGAATTTCATATAGGACTTACAGATATACATATTAAAAAATTACCTAAAAATCATTTATGTGCAAAAGATGCCAATCCTATTATTCATATTCCTGCAAGTCATAAACAGGAATTTGTAAAATGTTGCTATGAAATGCTATTAGAATATGAAAATAAAAAACTTGGAAATGATTTAATGATTAAATCACTTTCAATGAAATTTTTAATACTTCTATTCAGAGAAATATATCATGATGAAAAAAATAATTCTGATGGAGTTGTTGACTTAGGATATGACTTTGATTCTCCCACAAGTAAGACTTACATAGTAAATACAATTATATCTTATTTCAATGAAAATTATAGGAAAAAAATTTCATTAAATAAGATATCACAAAATATGTATTTAAGTCCTGTTTATATTTCAAAATTATTCAAGGAAGAAACTGGAGAGTCTCCTATAAATTACCTTATACAGCTTAGGCTAGAAAAAGCTAAAGATATTCTTTCAACTACATCTGAAGCCAGTATCAAGGACATTGCAAAAGATGTAGGTTATGATGATGCTTACTATTTCAGTAAACTTTTTAAAAAATATTATGGTGTTGCACCATCACATTATAAAGCAAATTAAAAAAAGCTATTGCATAAGAACTTAATTTTCTTAATGCAGTAGCTTTTTTATTAGTTAAAGTTTAAATTTCTTAATAAGGTCTGTAAGCACTGAAGCTTGTGCCGCAAGCTCTTCTGATGTAGCCGAACTTTCTTCCGCTGTAGCTGATGTGTCCTGCACCGCCTGAGCAATACTGTCAATACCATTTTGCATCTGTTTCATATTTTCTTCTTGTTGAACCGACAAATCAGCTGTATGAGTAACCATTGCACTTACATTATCAATACCTGATACAACTGTTTCTAATATATCTGTAACTTGATTTGCAAGTGTCACACCTTTTTTAATCTCATCAATAGATATTCCTATAAGCTTTTTGGTATTAGCTGCCGCTTCAGCACTCTGTGTTGCAAGCGTTCCTATTTCAGAAGCAACTACTGCAAAACCTTTTCCTGCATCTCCTGCCCTTGCTGCTTCAATAGAGGCATTCAATGCTAAAAGATTAGTTTGGTCTGCAATTTCTTCAATAGTATGTATTATTCCAACTACCTGATTAGACGTTTCATTGATTTTATTCATAGCTTCAAGCATATCTTTCATCTGAGTTTTACTGTTATCAGCAAGTACATTAACTTTCTTACTTTCTGAAGCACAATCAAGAGCATCATCTCTACTTATCTGTAATTCAGATAAAATATTATCTGCTGTTGCCACAAGCTGTTCAACTGATGCAGCCTGTAAAGTTGCCCCTTCTGCAAGAGTCTGCGATGCTTTTGCCAAATCATCCGCACCTGCTGACACTTGGTTAGAACTCTCACTTATTCCAGTAATCATCTCGGTCAAAGAACTCGATATATTTACTAAAGAATCCTTTATTTTTCTGAAATCACCTGTATATTCCTGTTTAAGAGAAATTGCAAGTGTTCCTTTTGCCATATTATCTAGCACATTAGACACTTCATCTATGTATGCAATATAAACTTTTAGTCTTGACACCGTCTGTTGTATAGAACGTCCCAAATCACCTATTTCATCATTAGTAGTTATTTTAAGTTGAACATTAAGATTCCCTTCTGCCAATTCTTTTGCTGCTACATCAAGGTCTTCAATAGGTTTTGTAATGTTTGCTGCTGATTTCTTAATGGATATAAATATAATTACAGTTCCAATAACAAATATGATAACCATTATAACTATCGTTCTTATAAGACTTTCTGAATATTCACTTGCTGAAATACTACTGAATACAACATAACCTGTATTATCTATCGCATAAACATAACCATACCTTCCTGAACCACCATAACTATATTTTACAAAACCATTATTTTCTGAAACAACAAGATTTATTATGTCATCTGACAAATTAATATCTGCAAGATTTTTTTGAATATTTTCACTACTAGGATGATATATAATTGTTCCGTCTTTGTATGTCATACCTACATATCCTGTTTCACCAATTTTAAATTGACTTAAAACTTTATTCACTTGTGTAAGTTGCAAATCAATACCTGTAATACCTATAACTTTTCCAGTAGATGAATTTATAATAGGAGTTGCTGCTGTAACAACCAAATTTCCTGTACTAACATCAATATATGGTTTTGTCAACATAGACCGCTTGCTTTGTGAAACGGAATACCACTCACGTGAAGTTATTTCAAAATCCGAACCACTTACATAACCATCAGATATTATAACTTCATTTGATGCAATCGATGCAATCCACACAGCCATAATATTTTCAGAATCATATTTCTGCATATTTACCAGATACTGAAACACTGTATCCCAACCATCTAATTCACTAAGTCTATGATTTTTGTCAGATGAATTAACTGCCATTAAAACCTCGGGATTAATAGATAAATTTTCAACTGTTCTAATATATTTTTGAAAAAATGTATTTAATTCATTTGCTGCTGATTGAGATTCAAGTGTAAGTTCTGTTTCATTAGAATTATCAATCTGTACTTTTACAAGAATTGCTATAACAACCACTACTATAACAAATATAATACAGGTAGTTATACCTATACGTTTAGAAATTTTCATAGAAATCTTATCTTTTTTTACAGATTGTCCTAAAATTTCATCTTTAGTTTTTTTCATAGTAAATCTTCCCCTTTTTTATATTGTACACAGTTAATTTTAAAATTATAAATACTTATCGAAAATACATCTGCCATTCTGCAAAAATTAACGCCATCACAAAACCATAACCAATGTACCTGCTGTAATCAATATTGCTCCTATTATTGATTTTGGCGTACAACTTTCATGAAGAAATACAAATGCCAATATCAAAGTTATAACTACACTTAATTTATCTATTGGCACTACCTTTGAAGCCTCTCCTATTTGGAGTGCTTTATAATAACATAACCATGAAGCACCTGTTGCTAATCCTGATAAAATCAAAAATATCCAGCTTTTTTTGCTTATTTCAGTTATTCCGCTGAAAGAATTAGTAACAAATACCATAAACCATGCCATTGCCAACACTACTATTGTACGCAATGCAGTAGCAAGATTGGAATTTACTCCATCTATTCCGACTTTGGCAAGAATAGAAGTAAGTGCTGCAAATAATGCTGACGCTAAAGCTAAAATAAACCACATAAAAAATTCCCCTTTCTAAAATAATATGCAGGCTATTTTTTCTAAATTTGTATCTAAAATTTTATAACTGTCATCTATCAAAATACATTCCTGTCCAAATTTTCTACACATTTCCTTATTATATGTATTGTCTTTAATCAAATTTTCTTTTATACAATCTGAATTATCTAAACGTTTTTCTATCACTGACGCATATTTCTTTATATCTTCAAAATGCTTTTCAATGTATTTTCTAGTCATAATTAAACAATAATATTTTATTTCTTTTAAATATTCTTTCTCAAAATCTTTTTTCCAATCAAATGGAATATAACAACCTTCCACAATTAAATTTTGATTATTTTCTATTGCCGTTTTTATAATTTCTTTTACAATTTTCCATAGATATTCAGTCAATTTTTCATCATCTTCTACTGTCAATTTAGTATTTCCACTTCTGATAAGCCCCATTTTCAAATGGTCAATCGAAAAATAAGGATACTTATATTTTTCCATAAGTTTCTGTGCCAAATTTGTCTTTCCTGTATGTGATGCTCCTGCAATTATTATAATCATATTTAAATCCTCCAATTAATCAACAGTAAATCCTATCTCATACACTACCTATTTTTAATTTTAACACTAACCTTTTAGATAGTCAACAAAATAAAAAAGATAACAGAAGTTTAGCTTTTAAATTTTAATATTCATACATTTAGAATTATGTTACAAATACACCATTTTTTCTTTAATTGCTCCAAATTGCACAATACTTCCCCTATTTCATTTGTTTTGACTTTTTTTTA
>CAZQDT010000095.1:0-8680 GCA_964592005.1 uncultured Eubacteriales bacterium | reverse complement strand
AAAAAGAGCTGGACAAAGAAATAGAAAATGCCTTTAACCAGATAGAAAAGAAAAATTATGTAGAGGCAATACAGGAAGAAGTGATAAATGAAATATATTTGTATGCTATTTCGTGCTTTAACAAAAGATGTAAGATAGAAAAGAAAAGTATACAAAGATAAAATTATAATTATAAAAAAATAGAGCTTCTATATAGTATATTTATACTATGTGAGCTCTTTTTTTGAAGTTCAATTAAAAGCTTGTATTTGGTGAAATTTTATAGTAAAATCTAAGTGTTGAGATTAAAAATAAGTCGGTGATTTATAGAAAGGAATTTGATTATGCCAGATGAAAAAGTAGTAATAGGAATGTCGGGTGGAGTGGATAGTTCGGTAGCAGCATATCTGTTAAAAAAACAGGGTTACGATGTCATTGGTGTTACAATGCAGATATGGCAAGATGAGTCACAGGAACAAATGGAAGATAATGGTGGATGTTGTGGACTTTCTGCAGTAGATGATGCGAGAAGAGTAGCTCAAAAATTAGAGATACCTTATTATGTTATGAATTTTAAAAAAGATTTTAAAGAAAATGTTATAGATTATTTTTTAAGTGAATATCAAAAAGGAAAGACTCCAAATCCGTGTATTGCCTGCAATCGTTATGTTAAATGGGAATCACTTTTACAGAAATCTTTGCAAATAGGTGCAGAGTATATAGCCACAGGACATTATGCTAGAGTTGTAAAACATCCTGAAACGGGAAGATATACATTAAAATTATCAGCAACAGCCACAAAAGACCAAACTTACGCATTATATAATCTTACACAAGAACAGCTTTCACATACGATTATGCCAGTAGGAGAATATACAAAAGAAGAAATAAGAAAAATAGCAGAAGAAATAGGGCTTACAGTGGCGAATAAACCAGATAGCCAAGAAATATGTTTTGTGCCTGATAATGACTACGCAGGTTTTATAGAAAAAAGTACGGGTAAAAAATCAAAACAGGGTAATTTTGTAGATTTAAAAGGAAATATTCTTGGGAAGCATAAAGGTATTGAACACTATACGATAGGTCAAAGAAAAGGCTTGGGAATTTCTCTTGGAAAGCCTGTATTTGTAGTAGAAATAAGACCTGAAAAAAATGAAGTGGTACTGGGTGATAACAGTGATGTATTTCAGATAGGATTGTATGCAGAAGATTTGAATTTTATGATAGTTGAAAGACTTGAAGGAAAAAAGAAATTAACAGCTAAAATACGTTATAGTCATAAACCTGCACCTTGTACAATAAATATGAAAGATGATAAAGTGATGGAAGTTGTATTTGATGAACCGCAAAGAGCAATAACACCTGGGCAGGCAATAGTGCTTTATGATGGAGATTATGTATTTGGTGGTGGAACGATAATAAGAGGTTTTTGATTATTGGCAGAAATATAACTTTATGTTATAATTTTAACATAAAATTTAAAATGGCATTAAGTTTTTTGAATAAATTAAAATTACCAAAGAGAGGAAAGATGATAATGATTAATTTTGGAGTAAGAGCACATGATTTTGGAACAAATATATCACCAGAGGAATTGGCAGACAGAATAGCTGCTAAAGGTTTTACATCTATACAGCTTGCTTTGACAAAAACTATATCAGGAGTACCTTCAGCACCGGGATATCTTAATCCGGGATTGGTAGGATATGTTAAAGATGAATTTCAAAAAAGAGGAATAAGAGTAGCAGTTGTAGGCTCATATATCGACCCAGTAAACCCTGACCCAGAAAAAAGAAGAATGGAAATAGAAAGATTTAAAGAATACACAAGATATGCAAGAAGTTTAGGTTCTAATGTAGTAGGAACTGAAACAGGAAGATACAGTGGTTCTTCTGCTGATGTTGCTAAAAACAGAGGAGAAGAAGCATTTCAGGTAATGGTTGAAAGTGCTAAGGAAATGGCAGCAGAAGCTGAAAAATGTGGTGTATTTGCTTGTATAGAAGGTGTTGTAGGACATACAATATATTTCCCTGAAAGAATGAAAGAACTTATAGATGCAGTAAATTCAGATTATTTACAGGTAATTCTTGATACTTCAAATTATATAGACGAAAGTAATTATATGAATCAAGATGAAATAATAAAGAAATCTTTTGAACTTTTTGGTAACAGAATAGTTGCATTCCATTGCAAAGATTTCATAATTGACGAAAACGGTAAGAAGAAAAAAGTACCTGCTGGTACCGGAATGTTAAATTATGAATTACTTTTAAGTCTTGTTAAAAAATATAAACCTTATTCACATCTTTTGCTTGAAGAAGTAGATGATATAGAAACACTTGATGAAAGTAGAAGAATTTTAACAGAGATTTATGAAAGAGTATAAATTTTTTTAATCTAGTTAAGGAGTTTGTTTTTATGAAAAAGGTAGATTTTTTAGAGGAAAATGTAACATCATTATTTCTTAAATATCTCATTCCTTCGATAAGTGCAAGTTTGGTGACTTCTATATACATACTTGTAGATACAATTATAGTGGGAAAGGGTATAGGTGCAGATGCTGTTGCAGCTCTTAATATTATTCTTCCTCTTTTTTCGGTATTTTTTGGAACAGGACTGCTTTTTGGAGTAGGTGGTGCAGTCCTTATGTCCTTTTATAATGGTAGTGGAAACACCCAAAAAGCCAATGTATATTTTACAATATCATTGTCAGCGGTAGTGGTAATGATACTGATTTATCTTATTTTAGGAATAACTTGTTTTGATAGTATTGCATATGCACTCGGAGCAACAGAAATAACTATTGATTATGTAAGGGATTATGGAAAATTTGTGTTAATTGGTGTACCTGTATTTGTTTTAAGCACATTTTTGCAGACTTTTGTCAGAAATGATAAAGCACCTAAGCTTGCAATGTTAAGTTCAATTTCAGGAGGAGTAATAAATATTGTTTTGGATTGCCTTTTTGTTTTTGGATTTAATTGGGGAATAGGAGGAGCAGCTTTTGCTTCTGTTATAGGTACAACCGTAGGTGTATTAATTGTATGTACTCACTTTTTTTCAAAAGAGAATAATCTGCATATTAATTTCAATGGGATATGCTTCAAAGATTTGTATTTAATTGTTAAAAATGGAATTTCAAGTTTTATTATAGAAATTGCTACTGGAGTAGTCATATTTATATTCAATATTCAGCTTTTGAAATATGTGGGAGAAATAGGAGTTACTGTATATGGCATTATTTCAAATACAACAATGGTAGTAGCCTCGTTAAGTAATGGAATTTCACAGGCGGCACAGCCGATTATTGCAGTAAATTATGGTGCAGGAAAGCTTGAAAGAGTAGAAAAAGTAAAGAAAACAGGAATATTTACAGCTTTAATAATTGGTTTGCTTTTTTTAGGCGTGGGAATATTTATTCCTGAAGTAATAATAAATATCTTTATAAATCCTACTCCAAGCATTATGGAACTTGCACCACGGGCAGTTAAAATCTGTTGCATTGCATTTTTTGCAATGACGATTAATATATTTATAATTAATTTTTATCAGTCGGTGTTAAAGCCAAATTATGCACTTATAATATGTATGCTCAGAGGACTGATACTTAATATTATATTTGTAGAATTTTTGCCTTTGATTTATGATGTAAATGGCATATGGCTTACAATGCCATCTACGGAATTTTTGACGTTGTTTGTAGCATTTGTTATATTATATTTAGATAAAAGAAAATCAATACAAAAAACCCCTCTTAGTTAAAGAGGGATTTTTATTTTATTATTTAACTTCTACTGTCCAATTCATAAAGTCTTCAACTTTTCCAGTCTGAATACCTGTGATTGTGTCATAAAGTTTCTGTGTTAATTCTCCAATATTTCCAGTACCTACTGGCATTATATTGCCTTCCCATCTTAATTCACCGACAGGAGAAACAACAGCGGCTGTGCCTGTACCCCAAACTTCTTCAAGAGTACCATTGTTGTATGCCTCAAAAATTTCATCAATGGATATTCTTCTTTCTTCAGTAGGAAGTCCCCATTCTTTACATAAAGCAATACATGAATTTCTTGTTACACCAGGAAGAATACTTCCATTAAGCATAGGAGTAATTACTGTACCATTGATTTTAAAGAAAATGTTCATAGCTCCTACTTCTTCAATATACTTACGTTCTACACCATCAAGCCAAAGTACCTGTGAGTATCCAGCTTCATGAGCTTTTACCTGTGATTTCAAGCTTGCAACATAGTTTGCACCTGTCTTAGCTTCACCTACACCACCTCTTACAGCACGTACATATTCATCTTCAATCCAGATTTTAACAGGAGCTAGTCCAGTAGGATAATAAGCACCAACTGGTGAAAGAATAATTATAAATTTATATGTGTTTGAAGGTCTTACTCCTAAAAATGGGTCGGTAGCAATTATAAAAGGTCTGATATACAATGAAGTACCTTCTTTTGTAGGTATCCAGTCTTCATCAGTCTTTACAACAGCTTTGATTGCCTGTAAGAAATCTTCTTCAGGAATTTCAGGAATACAAATTCTTTTATTTGTATTATTTGCTCTTTCAATATTTTTATTAGGACGGAATAATAAAGTTCTTCCATCAGGAGTTTTATAAGCTTTTAAACCCTCAAACATTTCCTGTCCATAGTGAAATACCATAGCAGATGGTTCAAGTACCAATGGCTGATAAGGGATTACTCTTGGGTCATGCCAGCCTTTTCCTTCTGTGTAATCCATAACAAACATATGGTTGGTGAAAATAGTACCAAATCCAAGTTTATCATCTTTACTTGGTTTTGTTTTAGGTGATGTTGTTTTTTCGATTTTTATATCTAACATTTAAGACGCTTCCTTTCATATTTGAAAATTAAATCATAAATTTAGTATACTAAAATTATACAGTAAAATCAATAGTGAGTTTTAAAAATCAGCAAAAAATTCATCTACGGAGTTATAACCTTTTATAGATGAGTCTTTTGCAATCCTTTATGCTTCAAGCATTGCAGCAATAGTTTTTTTGTTTGGTTTATTTTTAGATATTGTAAAAGGAATGTCACCTTATCTTAAAGCTTGACGAACAAAAATATCAATATAATGTATGAAAAAAGTATTATAATAGTTTGGATATTTGTAAAAGACTTTATTGTTGTAAATTGAGAAAAAATTCACATAAAAATTTAAACTTAATTAATATTTTTAGACATTTCTCCTAAAAATAAAAAAAAGCTTGTAATAAGGCATTTTTTGTGGTAATATCCTTGTATCAAAGACAAATGTACTTCACACGAAAACAAATAAGGAGATTAAAAATGGAAAGGGATAAATTTTTTATAGTGGACAGACGAGTTATTCCTGAGGTATTTGTTAAAGTGGTAGAAGCAAAACTTTTATTGGAAAAAGGCGGAGTAAAGACGGTACAGGAGGCTGTGGAAAAAGCAGGAATAAGCAGAAGTGCTTTTTATAAATATAAAGATTATATTTATCCTTTTTCTGAAAATTCAAGGGGAAGGACAATAACAATGTCACTTATGCTTGAAGATGTTTCGGGACTATTGTCAAATGTACTCAATCTTATAGCAGATACAGATGCCAATATACTTACAATAAATCAAAATATACCATTAAATGGTATAGCTAATGTTACTATAACTATTGAAACAGGAAATATGAATGAAGATATATCGACTCTTGTAGGAACTCTTAAAGAACAAAAGGGAGTAGAAAGAATAGAAATAATAGCAAGGGAATAATTAATTTTAATGAAAGGATAGATTAAAGTGACAAATATAGCAGTTTTAGGATATGGAACAGTAGGTTCTGGAGTAGTAGAGGTCATAAATACAAATCAGGAAATTATAAATAAGAAAACAGGTGATGAAGTAAATATAAAATATGTATTGGACCTTAGAGATTTTCCAGATGACCCAATACAGGAAAAAATTACTCATAACTTTGATGATATACTTAATGATGAAAGTGTAAAAGTAGTAGTTGAAGTTATGGGAGGAACAAAACCAGCTTATGATTTTGTAAAAGCAGCGTTATTAAAAGGAAAAAGTGTTTGTACATCAAACAAGGAACTTGTAGCAAAATATGGTGCAGAGCTTATTTCAATAGCTGAAAAGAAAAATATAAATTTCCTTTTTGAAGCAAGTGTAGGTGGAGGTATTCCTATAATTCGACCTCTTAATCAGTGCCTTACAGCTGATGAAATTCAGGAAATTTCAGGTATATTGAATGGAACCACAAACTTTATTCTTACAAAAATGTCACAAGAAGGAAGAGAGTTTGAAGATGTGTTGAAAGAGGCACAGGAAAATGGTTATGCAGAACGTAATCCCGCTGCCGATATTGAAGGACTTGATGCGGGACGTAAGATAGCAATTCTTTCTTCTTTAGCATTTGGTTTACAGGTAGATTTTGAAGATATCAATATAGAAGGTATTACAAATATAACTAAAGAAGATATGGTTTATGCTAAGTTCCTTAATAAAGAAATTAAGCTGATTGCTTCAAGTAAAAAAATAGGTGATGATATATTTGCGAGAGTAGCACCTACATTGGTTGGAAGTGATAATCAGCTTTCCACAGTTCATGATGTTTACAATGCAATAATGGTAAAAGGAAATATGGTAGGAAGAGTAATGTTCTATGGAAAAGGTGCAGGAAAACAGGCTACGGCAAGTGCTGTTGTAGGAGATGTTATAGATGCAATTAAACATAGACATACAAATATAGTTCAATTCTGGGCACCTGAAAAAGTTAAGGTTACTTCTTCAGATAAAGAACCAGTGGCAATGTTTGTACGTGCAGCGTATAATAATATAGAAGCAGCAAAAGACAAAGTATTTGAATTGTTTGGAGTTAAAAAGGTTATAAAACTTGAGCAGTTTGAAGATGAGTTTGCTTTTATTACTGAAGTTCAGCCGGAAGGTGAATTAAAAGAAAAATTAAAACAGTTTGAAAATGACATAAATGTAAAAGAAATACGTTCTTCAATAAGATATGATGTATAAAAATTTTTATATTATAATAACAATATTATAGTTAGGAGGAAATATTGTGTTAATAGTTCAAAAATTTGGTGGTAGTTCTGTTGCAAATGCAGAAAGAATATTTAATGTAGCAAATCGTATTATTGAAACTTACAAAGCAGGAAATCAAGTGGTGGTAGTTTTGTCTGCTCAAGGTGATACGACAGATGACCTTATAGCAAAGGCAGCTGAGATAAGCGATAATCCTTCCAAAAGAGAGATGGATATGCTTTTATCTACTGGAGAACAGCAGTCAGTTGCACTTATGGCAATGGCAATAAATAAGTTGGGTTATTCTGCAATTTCTTTAAATGCTTATCAGGTTGCAATGCACACTACCTCAACTTATGGAAATGCAAGACTCAAAAAGATAGATAGAGAAAGAATTGAAAGTGAGCTTGAGAGAAACAACATAGTTATTGTAACAGGCTTCCAAGGAATGAATAAATATGATGATATTACAACACTTGGAAGAGGTGGTTCTGATACTACTGCTGTTGCAATTGCTGCGGCACTTCATGCAGACAAGTGTGAGATATATACAGATGTAGAAGGCGTATTTACGGCAGACCCTAGAGTAGTTAAAAATGCAGTAAAAATGAATGAAATAAGTTATGATGAAATGCTTGAGCTTGCATCTTTGGGAGCAAAGGTACTTCATAACAGGTCAGTAGAATTGGCTAAAAAGTATAATGTAGAGCTTGTAGTACGTTCAAGTTTAACAAAAGCAGAGGGAACAATAGTTAAGGAGGCTAATAAAATGGAAAAAATGTTGGTTACAGGTGTAGCAGGAGATAAAGATGTGGCGAGAATATCATTGGTAGGAGTTAAAGATGAACCGGGAATAGCTTTTAAAGTATTCCAATTACTTGCAAAAAATAAAATAAGTGTAGATATAATCTTACAGTCAATTGGACGTGATGGTACAAAAGATATATCTTTCACGGTAGCAGATACAGATTTACAAGAAGCTATTAAAGTTTTGGAAGAAAACAGAGATAGAGTAACAATGAAAGAACTTTTATCTAATGATAAAGTTGCGAAACTTTCAATAGTAGGTTCAGGTATGGCTACAAATCCAGGAGTTGCTGCAAGTATGTTTGAAGCTTTATATGATGCTAATATCAATATTAATATGATTTCTACTTCTGAAATTAAAGTTTCTGTACTTATAGATGAAAAAGATTTGGAAAGAGCTATGGTAGCAGTTCATGATAAATTTGATTTGGCTACGGTGATTAAATAATAATGAGATGAAAGATTGTCATATTGTTGTGGCAATCTTTTTTTATAAATTATCTGTTTGGACAAAATTTGAAATATGATAAAAAATTTTTAAAATATATTGACAAAAACAAAAATATATGATATCCTATAAAAAGTGTTCACGAAGTGGACTGTATGGATGGGTTCCCGAGTGGCCAAAGGGGGCAGACTGTAAATCTGTTGTCTATGACTTCGAAGGTCCGAATCCTTCCCCATCCAGTCATTGTTTTAATGAATGTAAATGATGTTTTAGATTTGTTATAGTATGATTAATAAAAAATATTTAAAAAAGTAGTTGACAAGAAACTCAAGTAGTGATATAATAAACCTTGTCGTTGATGAAAAGCTTGTTCATATGCTCGAGTGGCGGAACTGGCAGACGCACAGGA
>CAZQDT010000094.1:0-8825 GCA_964592005.1 uncultured Eubacteriales bacterium | reverse complement strand
GTTAGAGCTTGCACGACCTATACCATAAATATAAGTTAATCCAATCTCTACACGTTTCTCTCTTGGTAAGTCTACACCAGCAATACGTGCCATGTGTTCTTTGCACCTCCTGAAATCTTTATCTTTTTTACTTTACAATAATTTATTGACCGTCTTCTATCAACCGGTCCATTTAAATATACGGTATTCAAAATACGAATAAATCGTACAGCCGCTCAAATACCTTTTTTTCACACGATAACTATTATATAATAAAATTTTGTTTTATGCAACTAATTTTTACTATAAATTTAAAGATTTATTAAGGCTTCATGCCCCTTAATGAAAATCACATTTCCAAGCTATCCGTGTATCAAACAAAACTAGTTATCAGCCTTGATTTTGTTTATGTTTTGGATTTTCACAAATAACCATTACACGGCCTTTTCTTTTAATTACTTTACATTTTTCACAAATTGGTTTAACAGATGGTCTTACTTTCATTATATGACCTCTCCTTTCTTAACCTAACTGATTATTTTGCTCTCCAACTGATTCTGCCTTTAGTCAAATCATATGGAGACATTTCTACTTTAACTTTATCTCCAGGCAATATTCTGATAAAATTCATACGAAGCTTACCTGATATATGTGCCAAAACTATATGACCGCCCTCTATTTCTACCTTAAATGTAGCATTAGGTAATTTTTCAAGGACAGTTCCTTCAACTTCCATTACATCGTCCTTTGCCAAGGATTAAACCTCCTTTGAACTGCTTAGAAACTTATTTTTGTATTCTTTTAATGCTTTTATTAAATCGGAATTTATAATAGTGTTATCCTCCAGCTTAGCTTTGATATCGTCTACTACATATCCCGTTACCTGTACATGTTTAATTTTTTTCTTTTTGGCTTTTTCAACTGTACGATTTTGCCCATCTATCAAATATAAAAATTCTCCTGATATATCTGATATTATATAAGCTTTTCCTTTATCATGACCGCACTTAGAAAATACTATTTGGCCCTTAGTGTATTCTATCATAAATTCACCTCAAAATTAAGGTTATTTAAGCAAAACCTTTCACCTTAACCCTATATCCGCTTTCATTATTGTATCAATGTCAGCAATTCCGGCTCTCCATCTGTAATAAGAACTGTATTTTCATAATGAGCTGATAATTTCTTATCTATCGTTACTACTGTCCAATCATTGTTCAATACTTTAACCTGCCAAGCTCCTTGGTTTATCATAGGCTCTATCGCTAATACCATGCCCTTGCATAATCTTGCTCCTCTTCCACCTTTTTCTACATAGTTAGGTATCTGAGGTTCTTCATGAAGATTTTTGCCAACACCATGACCTACATAATCCTTAACTACTCCATAACCAAAACTTTCAGCATATTTCTGTACTGCCGCCGATATATCTCTTATATGATTGCCCGCTTTTGCATATTTAATTGCTTCAAAAAAACATTGTCTGGTAACATCTATAAGTTGCTGAGCCTGCTTAGATACTTTTCCTACTGCTATTGTTCTTGCAGCATCTGAATGAAAACCATTTTTATAAGCTCCTGTATCAATGCTTATTATGTCGCCTTCCTTTAATTTTCTTGAACCAGGTATACCATGAATAACTTCTTCATTAATTGATGTACAAATGCTTCCCGGAAATCCACCATAACCTTTAAATGATGGAACTGCTCCATGACTTCTAATAAAATCTTCTGCAATTTTATCAAGTTCTTTTGTCGTAATTCCAGGTTTAATTTTAGATTCTAAGAGTAAGTGAAGTTCTGCTGTAATTTTTCCTGCTTCTCTCATACATTCAATTTGTTCTTGAGATTTTATAGGTATTGCCACTTTTATCGTCTCCTAATGCAGCAATTATTTTTTCTTTTAAAACTTCTAAATTTTCTGTTCCGTCAAAAGAAAGCAACAAACCTTTCTTTTGATAATATTCTACTAAAGGTGATGTTTGCAAATGATAAATCTTAAGTCTTGAAAGAACTGTTTCAGCTTCATCATCTTTACGCTGTATTATATTTGTACCACAAGTATCACATCTTCCCAATTCTTTAGGTCTGTTATATACCATATGATAAACTTTGCCACAGTTAGGACATACCCTTCTGCCACTCATTCTCTCTACGATAACCTCATCTGGTACATTTATTTCTACTACTGCATCTAAATCCTTAACTATTTCACTTAATACTTCTGCCTGAGAAATATTTCTTGGAAATCCATCAAGAAGAAAACCATTTTTACAATCCGCTTCTTTTATTCTCTCTTTAACCAACCTAATAACTATATCATCTGAAACTAATTTTCCTTGATTCATAATATCAAATATTTCAATACCTATCGGTGTCTTATTATTCATATGAGTTCTAAGAATATCTCCAGTAGATATATGTGCTATATTATATTTCTTAGTTAAAAAATTTGCTTGAGTTCCCTTTCCGGCACCAGGTGCACCTAACACAATTAATTTCATTGTAGGGACTCCTTTCCTGTATCATATAAAGTATTCAAGTCTTGAGAATGCCTCTGCATTCCCAGTCCTAAATACCCAATACCAATACATACTCACTAATGAGTTAAATTTATATATAAGGGACTCTCTGTCCTCTTTAAATTAACTTAAAAATCCTTTATAGTGCCTCATTAATAATTGAGATTCCATTTGCTTAATAGTATCAAGACAAACTCCTACAACAATCATCAATGTTGTACCTCCAAATCCAACATTCATTTTGAAAATCCATTGGAACAACACAGGAACTAATGCGATTATTGAATAACAAAATGCTCCTGCCAAAGTAATTCTATTACTTACCTTACTTATATAATTTGCTGTTGGCTGTCCTGGACGAATACCAGGTATAAAGCCTCCATTTTTCTTCATATTATCTGCTATCTCAACAGGATTAAATACTATTGATGTATAGAAGAATGAGAAGAAGAATATAAGCAATACATATAGCACTGCTCCTACCGGATGTGAAATTTGAAGATATTCAATAAGTGTTTCAAACCAACCCGGTTTATTAGATACAAACTGTCCTATCTGCTGTGGGAACTGTAATAATGATATTGCAAAAATTATGGATATAACTCCTGCTGTATTAACTTTAATAGGAATAAATGTACTTTGTCCTCCATACATCTTTCTGCCTACCATTTTCTTTGAATACTGAACTGGAAGTCGTCTTTCTCCCTCCTGAACAAGTATAACAAAAACTATTACAATTAAAAATATTACAAGTAATAATATAACTTTTACCCAACCTGCAACTCCACTTCCTGTTGCCGTAGCCCATAAGCTTATTATAGCTTTTGGAAGATTAGAGATTATATTTACAAAAATTATCAATGAACTACCATTTGCAATTCCATTTGCTGTTATCTGTTCACCCATCCACATTATAAATGTAGAACCGGCTACCATAGCTATTATTGCTACCAAATAAAGCCACAAATTACTTTCTACAAATACACCTCTAAGGCTATAAACCGTACCGCTTGCCTGAATAAGTGCAAGGGCTATCGTAAGATTACGGCTATACTTTGATAATTTTTTTCTTCCATCTTCACCCTCTTTAGATAACTGTTCCAATTTTGGAATAGCTACCGTAAGAAGCTGCATAATAATCGAAGCATTGATATATGGTCCAATACCAAGTGAAAAAATTGCCAAGTTTTCTAATCCTCCACCTGCTATTAAACTATACATTGACATTGCCATACTATCTCCAAATGATTCTTTAAGAAGTGCATTGTCAACGCCTGGTACTGGTATATGAGCACCAAGGCGAATAACCAATAACATAACAAGCGTGTAAATAATCTTTTTTCTCAGATCTTTTACTTTCCACGCATTCTTAAACACATCGAACAAATTAGATCACCTCTGCTTTTCCGCCAGCAGCCTCTATTTTTTCTGTTGCGGATTTACTGAAGTAATTAACCTTTACTGTCAATTTTCTAGCAAGTTCTCCTTCACCAAGAATCTTAACTCCATCTTTAGGATTGTTGATAATACCAACTTGTTTTAATGCTTCTATATCAACTACTGAATTATCATCAAATACATTAAGTGCTTCAATATTGATAGCAATAATCTCTTTTGTATTTCTGCATGTAAAGCCTCTCTTTGGAAGTCTTCTGTAAAGTGGGTTCTGACCACCTTCAAAACCACGTCTTACTCCACCGCCTGAACGAGCTTTTTGACCTTTATGACCTTTACCTGCTGTCTTACCATTACCTGAAGCATGACCTCTACCTCTGCGGAAGTCATTATGTGTAGAACCTTCTGCTGGTCTTAAATCGCTTAAGTTCATCTTGACACCTCCTCTTTAGATATTATATTTCTTCAAATTTAACCAGATGACTTACCTGATTAATCATTCCTCTTGTTGCTGCATTGTCCTGCTGAACAACACTGCTATTTAATTTACCAAGACCTAATGCTTGGATTGTTCTTTTATGTTTAGGTATAGCACCTATTGTGGACTTTACTAAAGTTATCTTTAACTGATTAGCCACTTTTTTCCCCTCCTTAACCTAAAAGCTCTTCTACTGTTTTACCACGAAGCTTAGCAACCTGCTCAGGAGTTTTCATTTGGCTTAATCCTTTAATTGTTGCGTTTACTACATTGTGTTTGTTATTTGAGCCTAAAGATTTTGTTCTAATATTACGAACACCTGCAAGTTCAAGTACGGCACGAGCTGGACCACCAGCTATAACTCCAGTACCGGCTTTAGCTGGTTTCAAAAGTACACTAGCACTTCCGAATTTACCAACTATTTCATGGTAAATACTTTCATCTTCATTTAATTCAACGTATATAAGGTTCTTCTTAGCATCTTCTACTCCCTTACGAATAGCTTCAGGAACTTCTGTTGCTTTTCCAATACCGCAGCCTACGTGACCTTTTTTATCTCCAACAACCATTAATGCTGTAAAACGGAAATTACGTCCACCTTTTACAACTTTAGTAACACGTTTAAGAACTACCATTTTTTCTTCGAGTTCAAGTGTTTTTGGATCTATTTTACTCATCGTTTTCCCTCCTATTACCTAGAATTGTAATCCAGCTTCTCTAGCTGCTTCTGCTAATGCTTTTACTTTTCCGTGATATATATATCCGCCACGGTCGAAAACAACTTCTGTTATTCCTTGTTCTACCGCTCTGCGTCCGATTAATTCTCCAACGAATTGTGCTGCTGCTATATTTGATGTTTTATCAAGTTTCTCTTTAGCTTCTTTTTCAACAGTTGAGGCAGAAACTAATGTATGACCCTGTACATCATCAATAATCTGTGCATACATATGTTTGTCACTTCTAAACACAGCTAATCTTGGTCTTTGTGCAGTGCCAGAAATTTTATTACGTAATCTGTAATGTCTTTTTTCTCTAGCCGCTGAACGTGATGCTTTCTTTATCATAATGTTTTCACCCCTTTATTATTTCTTACCTGTTTTTCCTTCTTTACGTCTAATAACTTCATCAACATATTTAATACCTTTACCCTTATATGGCTCAGGCAATCTCTTTGTTCTGATTTCAGCTGCAAACTGTCCAACTTTTTCTTTATCAATACCTTTTACTGTGATTTTATTTCCATCAAGTACAGTTTCAATACCTTCTGGGTCAATCATTTCAACAGGATGTGAGTATCCTAAAGTAAGTGTAAGTTTTTTACCTGATTTTGCTGCTCTGTAACCAACACCATTGATTTCAAGAGATTTTTCAAATCCCTTTGTAACACCCTCTACCATATTGGCAATAAGTGTTCTTGTAAGACCATGAAGTGATTTACTTCTCTTTAAATCATTAGGTCTTGTAACTACTACGTGATTTCCTTCTACTGCGATGTTCATGTCATCAACTAATTTTCTCTGTAATGTTCCCTTAGGTCCTTTTACAGTGATTAAGTTGCCTGCTTCAACCTTAACTTCTACTCCAGCTGGTATTTCAACAGGTAATCTTCCTATACGTGACATGTTCTGCACCTCCTACTATATATCAATTCTAATTATAATCTTACCAAACGTATGCTAAAACTTCTCCGCCAACACCAAGTTTTCTAGCTTCTTTATCTGTCATAATTCCTTTATTTGTGGAAATGATTGCTGTTCCAAGACCATTCAATACTCTAGGAAGTTCATCTTTTCCTGCATAAATTCTAAGTCCAGGTTTAGAAATTCTCTTTATACCTGTAATAACTTTTTCATTTTTATCTTTTCCATATTTTAATGTAATTCTAAGTGTCTTAATTGTGCCTTCTTCTATTAATTCATAGCCACTAACATATCCTTCATTTGTAAGAATATCAGCTATTGCTTTCTTTACTCTTGAAGCTGGAACATCTACTGTATTGTGTTTAGCAGTGTTACCATTTCTTATTCTTGTAAGCATATCTGCAATAGGATCGCTCATAGACATTGAAAATTCCTCCTTTCTTTACCAGCTGGCTTTTTTAACGCCTGGGATTTGACCTTTATATGCTAATTCACGGAAGCAAATACGGCATATTCCATATTTTCTAAGCACTGCATGTGGTCTTCCACAAATTCTACAACGTGTGTATTCCTGTGTAGAAAACTTAGCTTTTCTTTGTTGCTTCACGACCATTGATCTTTTAGCCATTAATTGTTCCCTCCCTCATTACTTTCTAAATGGCATTCCAAATAATGTTAATAATTCTCTTGCTTCTTCATCTGTATTAGCTGTTGTAACAACGATTACGTCCATACCTCTGATTTTGTCAACTTTATCGTATTCAATTTCAGGGAATATCAACTGCTCTTTAATACCTAAAGCGTAATTTCCTCTGCCATCAAAAGCATTTGGATTAACTCCATGGAAGTCACGTACACGAGGAAGTGCAAGATTTATCAATCTGTCAAGGAAATCATACATTTTATCTCCTCTAAGAGTAACTTTACAACCTATTGCTACACCCTCACGAATTTTGAAGTTAGCTACTGATTTTTTAGCTTTTGTTACGATAGGTTTCTGTCCAGCGATAGTTTGCATATCTCTTACAGCACCCTCTAAAACCTTTGCATTATCTTTAGCTTCACCAACGCCCATATTGATAACTATTTTTTCAATTTTAGGCACTGCTAATCTATTTTTATATTGAAACTTTTTAGTCATAGCTTCAACGATTTCATTTTCATAAATCTCTTTAATTCTATTCAACAGATTTACCTCCTTTCAATGATTAGTCGATTACTTCACCAGTAGATTTAGCAATTCTTGTCTTAACTGTAACTTTTTTGCCGTCTACATCTTTCACTTCTACTTTGTAACCAAGTCTTGTAGCTTTGCCATTGTGTAAATACATTACATTTGAAGCATCAATAGCAGCTTCTTGGTTTACGATTCCGCCTTGTTGTTGTGTTCTGCCAGGTTTAACATGTTTTGTAATCATATTTACACCTTCAACAACAACTCTATTATTTTTTCTATCTATGCTAAGGATTTTTCCTTCTTTTGTCTTATCTTTACCAGCGATAACAACTACTTTATCACCTTTTTTAAGTTTTGTGCTTGCCACGTTGTACACCTCCTTATAATACTTCAGGTGCAAGAGATAAAATTTTCATATATTGTTTTTCTCTTAATTCTCTTGCAACTGGTCCAAATATACGTGTACCTCTTGGGTTTTTATCATCTCTTATTATAACTGCTGCATTCTCATCAAATCTGATATATGAACCATCAACACGTCTTATACTCTTAACTGTACGTACTACTACTGCTTTAACTACGTCACCTTTTTTAACAACACCGCCTGGTGTTGCATCTTTAACAGAAGCAACTATTACGTCACCTACGCTTGCATATCTTCTTGTTGAACCACCTAATACACGAATACAAAGTAATTCTTTAGCACCTGTATTATCGGCAACTTTCAATCTGGTTTCCTGCTGAACCATGCTTTAAACCTCCTTCCGACTCATATCTATTAGTTAGCTTTTTCTATTATAGAAACGAGTCTCCATCTCTTGTCTTTTGACAATGGTCTTGTTTCCATAACTTTTACACGGTCACCTATATGACACTCATTATTTTCATCATGTGCTTTCAATTTATATGTTCTCTTTACGATTTTTCCGTACAGAGGATGCTTTACATTGTTCTCAACAGCCACTACGATAGTTTTATCCATCTTGTCGCTTACAACTTTACCTACTCTTGTTTTACGAAGATTTCTTTCAGCCATTGTTGAATACCTCCTTTCAGCAATTAGTTATTAACTTTTGATTTCTCAGTAATAATTGTTTGGATTCTTGCTATGTTCTTTCTTACATCTTTAATTCTCGCAGTGTTATCCAACTGATTAGTAGCATTTTGAAATCTTAAATTAAAAAGTTCCTTTTTTGCAGAAACAAGAGCCACATTCAACTCATCTGTTGTCTTATTTCTTAAATCCTCAACATATTTATTAATTTTCACTGCTATCACCATCCATTTCTTGTTGTGCACGAGAAACTATTTTACATTTAACTGGCAATTTGTGCATTGCAAGACGAAGAGCTTCACGAGCTGTTTCTTCAGGTATTCCGCCTATCTCAAACATTACTCTTCCTGGTTTAACTACTGCTACCCAGTATTCTAATGAACCTTTACCACTACCCATACGAGTTTCAGCAGGTTTTTCAGTGATTGGTTTATCTGGGAATATTTTAATCCAAACCTGACCACCACGTTTAATATATCTTGTCATAGCAATACGGGCTGCCTCTATTTGGTTTGATGAAATCCATGAAGGTTCAGTTGATACTAAACCAAAATCTCCATAAGTAACCTTATTGACTCTAA
>CAZQDT010000093.1:4151-8838 GCA_964592005.1 uncultured Eubacteriales bacterium | reverse complement strand
AATTGGCAAATGTATTACTTTTAAAACTTGACCCAAATAATACCTATGATACAAGGATTACATTGCAGGAATTATTTTCTTCTATGGTAAATGCTAATAGATTTTCTATTGATGATATTTGGAATAGTGAGGAAAATACTTATCAATATTATGCTAAACAGGCAATTTTAAATCAAGAGCCTGATTTTGATATGCAGAAAGAGAATGCATTTGAAAATGCAAAACAGATGATATGTGATGCAATACAGACAGGTCAGCTTGTCCCAAGGCAAATGGTGCTTATAATGCATGAGCAAGGTTTAATAAATTTAGATGAGGATACTTTTTTAAAGGTGGAAACAGGTAATATTGCACCACTTGATATAATAAGGCAGAAGATAAAAGAGGGAGAAATAACACCTCAAGATACAGCACTTGACCCTTCGACAGGTTCGGTTACAGTCACAAATGTAAATACAGGTGAAATTTTAGCAATGGTGACATATCCTACTTATGATAATAATGAACTTGTAAATACATTTAATTATGATTACTATCTGGAACAACAGAATGACCCAACTACACCTCTTATAAACAGACCGCTTCTTGAAAGAAAAGCACCTGGTTCTACATTTAAAATGGTTACAGCACTTGCAGGTTTAGAAACGGGGACTATTACAGAATATGAAAAAATATATGATTATACAACATTTGATAAAGCAGGAAAGCCTACGGCATCATGTTGGCTTACTTATAGTACACATGGTTATGTCAATATAAGGTATTCTTTAGAAGTTTCTTGTAACTATTTCTTTTATGAGCTTGCATATAGAATGGGAAATACATTAAATGGAAATAGACTAGACAGTATAAATACAATTAACAAATATGCTGCTATGTTTGGACTTGGTTCATTGACAGGTGTAGAGATAGGAGAATATGCACCACAGCTTTCTACCCCAGAATATAAAGAAAGTATTATAAAAAGTCGAAATCCTGATGCAACAGCAAGTCAAACAAGGTGGACAGATGGTGATACAATAAGAACAGCAATAGGGCAGGGATATAATAATTATTCAGTTACAAGTATGTCTAAATATATAGCAACACTTGCTAATGGTGGTACTAGATATTCTTCACATCTTGTGAAGGAAGTATATAATTCAGATGGTACTTTAAAATTAAAAAAAGAACCTATAATAGAAGAACAGCTTGATTTAAAATCTGAAAATCTTAAAGCGGTGTATGAAGGTATGCTGGCAGTTACAAGAGGAAGTAGAGGAACTTTGAGGAAACAATTTGAAAATTATCCAATATTAGTAGCAGGAAAAAGTGGTACAGCTCAAGAGTCTTCAGCAAGAAATTCACATGCTTGGTTTGTAGGATTTGCACCGTATGAAGAGCCTCAGATATCAATAGCTGTTATGATACCTTTTGGAGATAGTAGTAAATCTGCACCAGCTGAAGTAGCAAAAAAAATAATATATTATTATATGGGATTTGATAGAGAAGCTGAAGTTAAAACTATGGAAAATGTTTTGAGCAGATAAGGGGAGAAGATGATGGAAAATTATGTTATATTTAAAGGCTCGGGAGATGGAATTGTAATAATGCTTGATTCAAGTGTGGAATTTGAAATTATAAAAGAGCATTTGCGTCAGAAAGTAATAGATGCGAAAAAATTTTTTGAAGGTTCAAAAACTACTATTTGCTTTAAAGGTAGAGAGCTTTCGGAAGAAGAGGAAGATGAATGTATTGAGATTATAACTAAGGTTGCTAATCTTGATATTATATTTGTTCAAAATGGAAAAGAAGAAAAGAAAATTGTAAATTCAGAAGTACATTATGATGATTGTACTGTGCCTACTAAATATTATTCAGGTTCAATACGTTCAGGACAGACTTTAGAATATAATGGCAGTATAGTAGTTATAGGCGATGTTAATCCAGGAGGAGTTATTATTGCACAAGGAAATATAATTGTTTTGGGAACTTTAAAAGGAAATGCTTTTGCAGGTTCTACTGGAAGAAGAGATGTTTTTGTGTTTGCACTTAGAATGGAACCAGTACAGATTAGAATAGCAGATATTATTACTTATTTACCGGAGAGTATGCTTAAAGAAAGAGTAAAAGTTCCTAAATATGCCTATATTTTTGAAGAGGATATATGTGTTGAAAAAGCTGATAGAAAAAAATTTAGATAAAAAAATTTAGAGAATTTTTGATGAAAATTCAAAAAAATGTCTGACAATTAATGATAAAGATGAAAAATATATTAATTTGCTTAAAAAATATAGTGCATTTTTTCATAAAGTTTGTTAGAATAAAGGTAGTTGTTAAAGAGATTGTAATTTTAAGGGTACATCTCAATTAAAAGAATTTAGATAATAGAACTGTAGGGGGATATTTGAATGGGTGAAGTTATAGTAGTAACCTCTGGGAAGGGTGGAGTAGGAAAAACCACTACTTCTGCTAATATAGGAACAGGTTTGGCACTAGAAGGTAAAAAAGTTGCATTGATAGATGCAGATATAGGACTTAGAAATTTAGATGTTGTTATGGGACTTGAAAATAGAATAGTTTATGACCTTATAGATGTTGTAGAAGGAAATTGCAGGCTTAAACAGGCATTGATAAAGGACAAGCGTTATGATAGCTTATTTTTACTTCCTGCGGCTCAGACAAGAGATAAAGATGCAGTGAGTCCTGAGCAGATGCAGAAACTTTGTGATAATCTTAGAGAAGATTTTGATTACATAATTATAGACTGTCCAGCTGGTATAGAACAAGGATTTAAAAATGCTATTGCAGGAGCAGACCGGGCAATAGTGGTTACTACGCCAGAAGTGTCTGCTGTAAGAGATGCGGATAGGATAATTGGACTTTTGGAAGCAAATGAACTTAGAAATCCAATGCTTATACTTAATAGAATAAGAATGGATATGGTTAAACGTGGAGATATGATGAATCTTGAAGATGTTTTGGAAATACTTGCAATAGATATTTTAGGAGTAGTTCCTGATGATGAAAGCATAGTAGTTGCTACTAATAAGGGTGAGCCGGCAGTAGCTGAAAATGATTCTAAAGCAGGACAGGCTTTCAGAAATATAACAAAAAGGATTTTAGGTGAAGAAGTTCCATTTATGAAGCTTGAGGCAGATGAAGGGTTTATGTCAAAACTTAAAAAGCTGTTCCGTATAGCTAATTAGGAATGAGGTGGAAAAAGTGGATTTGTTGAACTTTTTTAACAAAAAACAACAGTCAAAAAATGTGGCAAAAGACAGATTAAAATTAGTCTTGGTACATGATAGGGCAAATTGTTCAACTCAGATACTTGAAATGTTAAAGACAGATATAATAAGGGTTATATCTAATTACATGGAAATAGATGAAGAAGAATTAGAAATAGAAATATCAAATACTAAATCCGATGATAATGAGGGAACGGTTCCTGTTTTGTATGCTAATATACCTATTAAAAATATGAGAAAGGTTAATTCTGTTGATTAAGCTTAAAAGGGTTGGGAGATTGCTCTCAGCCCTTTAATCCGTAAATTAGTTTTGTGAGGAGAAAAGTATGTTTACAAAAAGAGATTGGATAACATTTGATATTTTTCTTGTATTTTTAGTTTCAGTAGCAGTTGTATTTGGTGTGATTGCAATAGGTAGTGCATTAGGAGTAAATAGAGGAGAAGATTCATATTATAGAAATATGCAGATAGTATGGTTTTTAACAGGTCTATGTTTAATGCTGGTGTTTACCGTTGTAGATTATAATTTTATAGGAAGGATATATATACTTATATATATTGTAAATATAGGGTTACTTGTAGCAACACTTTTGTTTGGATATGAAGTTAATAATGCTGTAAGGTGGCTTAAGTTTGGACCAATAGGAATACAGCCTTCAGAATTTTCAAAAATAATGATGTTATTGGTGATAGCAAAAATACTAGATAAAAATAAACAAAGAATTAACAATATTTTTGTTATAATTTTGGTATTGACAATTGCGGTGATACCGGTATTTTTAATACAAAAACAGCCTTCTTTATCTGCTAGTTTAGTTATAGTTGCCATATTGATTATTGAATTATTTGTTGCTAAAATAAGCTATAAGTATATAGTTGTTGCAGTTGTTTTAGCTGTTGCAGCAATTAGCTTTATTTTATGGGATGTTCAGAGAGAAAATTCATTTCTTGCTCAAAATGGTATATTATATAATCATCAGGTAGAACGTATTTTAGGAATGCTTGACCCAGAGGGAAATCCAGATACTGTTTATCAACTGAAAAAAGCTATCAATGCACTTGGTTCAGGTCAATTATATGGAAAGGGTTTATATCAAGGTACAATTAATAGCCAAAAAAATTATTTGCCTGAGCCGCATACGGATTTTATATTTGCTGTTATAGGAGAAGAATTTGGATTTGTAGGCTGTATGGGAGTATTAGGCTTGTTGGGGGTAATTATAATTAAGTGTATAATTACAGCAAGTCGAGCGGAAGACTTTTTTGGTAAACTAATTGCAGCAGGAGTTGCTGGAATGTTTGCATTTCAGACATTTGTTCATGTTGGAGTTACAATAGGAATATTGCCTACGACAGGTATGCCACTTCCGTTTTTCAGTTACGGAGGAAGTTCGATGTGGACTAATATGATTGCAATAGGGTTGGTATTGAATGTTGGAATGAGGAGAGCAAAGACT
>CAZQDT010000093.1:0-4141 GCA_964592005.1 uncultured Eubacteriales bacterium | reverse complement strand
CATTTTTTTAGAGAGGAGATTATTTATGAATATAGCATTACTTGCACATGATAATAAAAAGAAACTTATGGAAAATTTCGCAATAGCTTATAGATATATATTTTGTAAACATGAGCTTTATGCGACGGGTACGACAGGAAGGCTTGTAGAAGAAACAGCAAACCTTACAGTACATAAATATTTGGCAGGACCTCTTGGTGGAGAACAGCAGCTGGGAGTTCAGATTACACATAATCAGATAGATATGGTTATATTTTTAAGAGACCCTCTTGAACCTAAACAGCATGAACCTGATGCAAATAGTATTCTTAGGCTTTGTGATGTATATAATATACCAGTTGCTACTAATATAGCAACAGCAGAATTATTGATACTTGCACTTGAAAGAGGAGATTTAGACTGGAGAAATCTTGTAAAGTGATGGAAAATAACAGTATGAAAATTATACAACACTGATGATTTTTTGATCATTAGTGTTGTTTTGTAATGAAAGAAAATTTTGAAAATTAAAAAGTTTGAAATCTAAAATTAATTGTAAAAAATAAATATGTATGATATACTACGGTTATAGTTGTAATGATTTAGAGTATTAAAAGGGATGATTGCAGTTGAAAAGATTTTTTGTGTTTTCTTTGTTATTTATATTAACATTAAATTGTTTTGATTTTGAAGTATTGGCTGAAAATTCCAACAGAGTGAAAGTGTATTTAAGAGTAGAGGGAATGGAAAATACAGTTATGGAAGGAGAAGTAGAAGCTGATACAGTAATAGAAGCACTTCAGATTTTAGGTAAAGAAAAAAATATAAATGTAATTTTAAAGATAAATATTAATAATCAGCAAATATATTCCATAGATAATATTACAAATGATAAGTTTAGTAAAGGTGACAGTTGGAATGTTTGTGTATTTAGGAAAAATGAATTGGTAGTAAATGAAAATATAGAAAAAATGAAACTTTTAAATGGTGATGAAGTAGTAATTTATTATGGATATAAAAATATTACACCAGTAGAAATTAATGTATCAGAAAAGGTAGAAAACGATGTGTTAAAGTTACAGGCATCTCATAAGATTTCGCAATGGATTAACAAGGAAGGTAAATGGGAACTTGAATTAACAGAAGATTATTTAGAAAATATAAAAGTGCATTTAAAGCCTAGCAATGTTTCACAAGTGGTGTATGAAAGTGTTTATACAACAGATAAAGATGGAAAAGTTGAATTTAAAATAAAAGAATTAAATGTTTATACATATTTTTTAGAGGGATATAAAAAATCATCAGTTCCTGATATAGTAAAGACAAAAGATAAAATTTTAATTACAGGTATTGATGAAAATGAAAAGTTGACGAGAGCTAAATTAACAGCTTTCTTAATAAATTATTATGGAATAAAAAATGAAAAAACTGAAAAAATTGAGATTGAAAAAGTTTTTACTGACATAAAATCAGACTCTAAATATAAAGAATATTTAGAATTGGCTTGGTCTGAAGGAATTATAAAAGGTAATGGGGACAATACTTTCAGACCTGATGATGAAATAACTCTTCAAGAATTTATTTCAATTTTGGATAATATATTTTGGGAAAAAGAGAAAGAAGATATAAAAGTTACGCAGGATACATTGCTTGACTGTGATAATTGGGCTGTTGAATGTATTGAAAATGTGGTAAAAAAAAGAATTATAAAAAATGGCGAATATGACTGGACAAAAAGTGTTGAGTTAAAAGATATAATTGAAATATTGTTTTAACTGATGTAATTCATACCTGATAAACTGCAAAGAGTTACTTGATTATGAACAGTAAATATTTGTTTAACTTAAAAAGCTCTATTTAAGTGTAAATCACTTATTTAGAGCTTTTTTTTATGAAATACCACGAACTTTTTTTATACCTTCAAGAATTACTTTTTTAGCAGCTAAGGCATCTTCTTTGCTAAGAGGTTTAGTGCCTTTTAATGGATATTCCATTTCGAGATTTTCGTATTTTACTTCACCTAAATTATGGTATGGAAGAACATCTAAAGCTTTAAGATTTGAAAGAGTTCCAATAAATTCTCCAAGCTTAAATAAATATTCGGGTTTATCGGTTATATTTGGAACTACAACATGTCTTATCCAAAGATTAATTTTCCTGCTATCTAAATATTTGGCAAATTTTAAAATATTTTCATTAGCTTGCTTGGTAAGTTTCAAATGTTCTTCTGGGTCTATATGTTTAATATCTAACATAACTAAATCTGTATATTTCATTAATTCATCAAATTTTTTTAAAATATTTTCATTATTTGGATTAAATGTTATGCCAGAAGTATCAATACAGGTATGAATGTTTTGCTCTTTAGCCTTTTTAAATAAGTCAATTACAAAGTCTATCTGTAATAGAGGTTCTCCGCCAGTTACAGTTAATCCTCCATTTTTTAGAAATTCTTTGTATTTTTGGTAATCTTCTATTATTTCATCAGTAGTTTTTATTTCATTTACATTTGGTTCCCAAGTATCAGGATTATGGCAATATAGACATCTCATAGGGCAACCCTGCATAAATACTACATATCTTATTCCGGGTCCGTCAACTGTTCCGAAAGTTTGAACTGAATGTATATATCCTTTCATAAAATCAATCCTTTCAAAAAATCTTAATATGATATTTTTACCATTTTGGGATTTTTATAAATAAAAAAGTCGTGCTAAAATAATTCTATAATAACACGACTTTTTATAATTTTCGCCTTAAAAATTAATTACTTTAGCCATTAAATAGCTTAAGTTAATTTTTTATTATATAGCTGTATGGAATGTACGAGAAATAACGTCATCCTGTTGTTTTTTGCTTAATTTTATAAAGTTTACAGCGTATCCTGAAACACGGATTGTAAGCTGTGGATATTTTTCAGGATTAGCCTGAGCATCTAATAAAGTTTCTCTATTTAATACATTAACATTTAAGTGATGTCCGCCTTTTTCTACATAAGCGTCTAACATTTGAACTAAGTTATCTGTTTGCTGTGACATAATAAATTCCTCCTTATAAATATTTACTTATACTAACAATTTATTAATCATTGCAGTCTAAACCTTCAAAAAGAGTTGGAACTTTACAAGCCATATTTGGACCGCAATCATTATCATTTTTTACCTTTACTTCGATTAATTCTATTTTACCGGTTTCGGTATTATTTTTTACATTCATATGACCGCCACCGGAAGTTACAAAATTATCAATCATATTGACTAATTCGTCAATCTTCTGCTTATCATCAGCCATTTATATCAACTCTTTTTTTAAATTTCAGCTATGAAGCTGCTATAAAAATATAGCGGCTTCAAGCTAATTAATAATTATTTGCTTAAATCAATGTCTAAATCTCCAGCAAATACTTGGTCATCTTTACCTAAAGCACCAGGAATGATTGTAAATGTATTTGAAATACCATCCTGAGCATCTTTGAATGGAAGTTTAGCAACTGAAGATAATGAAGCTAAAGCACCATGTGTATCACGTCCATGCATTGGGTTAGCACCAGGAGCTAAAGGTTGACCTAATTTTCTTCCATCAGGTGTAGAACCTGTATTTTTACCGTATGTTACGTTAGATGTAATAGTTAAAATAGATGTTGTAGGAACACCACCACGATATGTGTAATGTGCTCTAACCATATCCATGAAATCATGTACAATTTTAACTGCAATCTGGTCTACACGGTCATCGTTATTACCATATTTAGGGAATTCACCTTCGATTTCATAATCTGTTGCAATACCATCTTCATCTCTTACAACTTTAACTTTAGCATATTTGATAGCTGAAAGAGAATCGGCAACTACTGATAAACCAGCTATACCTGTTGCAAAATAACGTTTAACTTCTTTGTCATGTAAAGCCATCTGAAGTCTTTCATAGCAGTATTTATCATGCATATAATGAATGATATTTAATGTGTTTACATATAATCCTGCTAACCATTTCATCATATCGTAATATTTTTCCATAACTTCATCATAATTTAAGTATTCAGAAGTAATTGGTCTGTATTTAGGTCCAACCTGTACTTTTGTGATTTCATCAATACCACCGTTTATAGCGTATAATAAACATTTAGCAAGGTTTGCTCTAGCACCGAAGAATTGCATTTCTT
>CAZQDT010000092.1:0-8839 GCA_964592005.1 uncultured Eubacteriales bacterium | reverse complement strand
TAAATGCAAAGAATAATTATTCGTGCGTTTTTCCTGCCTAATTTAGTAGTTATAGTTCCCTTTTGTTTTCCGATATGCTATAATTAAAGTTTCTTTAAAGAGTGAAAAACTCTTGTTATAGTTCCCTTTTGTTTTCCGATATGCTATAATGGGAGTGTAAAATAGAACTTCCTATGGTGGGTTATAGTTCCCTTTTGTTTTCCGATATGCTATAATTGGTGGACTGTTAGAACATTGACAATTGAAGTTATAGTTCCCTTTTGTTTTCCGATATGCTATAATAGAAGTATTAGCATTAGCCATAATGGATTAGTTATAGTTCCCTTTTGTTTTCCGATATGCTATAATAAACTCGTCCAGCATGAATAAAATAGGTTCGTTATAGTTCCCTTTTGTTTTCCGATATGCTATAATTTCCTGTTTATCATTTGTAGTAAGTACTGAGTTATAGTTCCCTTTTGTTTTCCGATATGCTATAATAATTTAACAAACTTGTTGATACTACTGAAGGTTATAGTTCCCTTTTGTTTTCCGATATGCTATAATATTTGTGTAAGTTTTTATTAAATATTCTAGGTTATAGTTCCCTTTTGTTTTCCGATATGCTATAATAAAGACTAGGTGACCTTGCAACAGAGGTAAGTTATAGTTCCCTTTTGTTTTCCGATATGCTATAATTTTTGAAAATGTAAAAAATTTAGAAGTAGTGTTATAGTTCCCTTTTGTTTTCCGATATGCTATAATTGGACTATGTAACCAAAGAGGAAAAGACAGGTTATAGTTCCCTTTTGTTTTCCGATATGCTATAATTGAAATTTATATGGAAAGCGGTGCAGGAAAGTTATAGTTCCCTTTTGTTTTCCGATATGCTATAATAGACTTGTTTATGTTCGCCCTTATGAAAAAGTTATAGTTCCCTTTTGTTTTCCGATATGCTATAATGAATAAATTAAAGGGTGTATTTGTTAATATGTTATAGTTCCCTTTTGTTTTCCGATATGCTATAATCTAAATCCCTAAAAATAAGGGCTTGATGATGTTATAGTTCCCTTTTGTTTTCCGATATGCTATAATACTTGTTGGCAAAAGAAATACAATACAGAGGTTATAGTTCCCTTTTGTTTTCCGATATGCTATAATCTGCCCAAGCATTTGCTCTGCCCCAATGAGTTATAGTTCCCTTTTGTTTTCCGATATGCTATAATACTGCATTCGGGGTTCTCCCGAGTTTCCTTGTTATAGTTCCCTTTTGTTTTCCGATATGCTATAATTGTTTCTTTGTCAACCTTTTTAACATTTATGTTATAGTTCCCTTTTGTTTTCCGATATGCTATAATAGAAACTTACCGCAGATCAAACAGCATTAAGTTATAGTTCCCTTTTGTTTTCCGATATGCTATAATTAAGGTCGGTTCACATTTTCCGGTTTCGATGTTATAGTTCCCTTTTGTTTTCCGATATGCTATAATATTATTGAAAATCGCTATGGCAGAGGCAGAGTTATAGTTCCCTTTTGTTTTCCGATATGCTATAATCCACCCACACCAACACACGAACAAACCCGGGTTATAGTTCCCTTTTGTTTTCCGATATGCTATAATTTGAAGAAATGGGTTTAGTTCATATTAAAGGTTATAGTTCCCTTTTGTTTTCCGATATGCTATAATTGCCGGCCGGCGACGCTGTTATACAGAGGGGTTATAGTTCCCTTTTGTTTTCCGATATGCTATAATAGACTTCGTAACCATTCCTCTCTGCGTTTTGTTATAGTTCCCTTTTGTTTTCCGATATGCTATAATTAACACTTGGAAAGTACTTAACGGAGTGTAGTTATAGTTCCCTTTTGTTTTCCGATATGCTATAATGATTCTCTCAATCAGAGCTTCACAATCAGAGTTATAGTTCCCTTTTGTTTTCCGATATGCTATAATCATTTCAGATATGCTCATAACCACACAGAAGTTATAGTTCCCTTTTGTTTTCCGATATGCTATAATCAACAATGTTAAAAAGGTTTATTGCAAGATGTTATAGTTCCCTTTTGTTTTCCGATATGCTATAATCCATTTAGATACACTGATAATAGATAAAGGGTTATAGTTCCCTTTTGTTTTCCGATATGCTATAATGAAATATTTAAACAGTATTTAAAACAGGTTGTTATAGTTCCCTTTTGTTTTCCGATATGCTATAATCCATGATTATCCCAGACTATTTGAAGACATGTTATAGTTCCCTTTTGTTTTCCGATATGCTATAATAAGGATTTAGACCTTATAAGCTGTTTTATTGTTATAGTTCCCTTTTGTTTTCCGATATGCTATAATAAAAGGTAATATCCCACTTGGCTCTAATATGTTATAGTTCCCTTTTGTTTTCCGATATGCTATAATTAAAACTGTTTTTAATCAGAAAGCAGAAAAGTTATAGTTCCCTTTTGTTTTCCGATATGCTATAATAACTGTTCTCGGTTTAAAAGAAGCGAGTGAGTTATAGTTCCCTTTTGTTTTCCGATATGCTATAATATTAAGCCGTTAAATATTATTGAAACATTGGTTATAGTTCCCTTTTGTTTTCCGATATGCTATAATGACTGTGCTTGTTGTAATCTTTTTTGTAAGGTTATAGTTCCCTTTTGTTTTCCGATATGCTATAATCGTACAATCTGCAAAACAGTTTTTGACAGAGTTATAGTTCCCTTTTGTTTTCCGATATGCTATAATCAGAAACGGTGATGGAAGCTTTGATGATAGGTTATAGTTCCCTTTTGTTTTCCGATATGCTATAATTTAATTTCTCGCTAGGCTATAACCCCATACGTTATAGTTCCCTTTTGTTTTCCGATATGCTATAATTCTAAAAAGCCTATGAGCTTGGCAACATTTGTTATAGTTCCCTTTTGTTTTCCGATATGCTATAATTGTGAACTATAAAAGCCGCTGTTCATCTGGACAACGGCTTAATTTCTGAAGAAAAAATTTGGATTAATTTATAAATTTCAAATTATTTTTTGACTTTTAATGACATTTTTATTTATGTATGGTACACTTTATTTACAGAAGTTATGAAATTTTGCAAGGAGATGATATTAATGAAAATAGTTTCTGTTATAAATTATAAAGGTGGGGTTGGAAAAACTACTATTACAGCGAATTTGGCCGCCTCATTAGCAACACAAGGAAAAAATGTACTTGTAATAGATTTAGATCCACAGGCAAATCTTACTTTTTCCTTTGTAGGAATAGAGGAGTGGAAAAAGGATTATAAAGATAAGACTATAAAGAGTATATTTGAAAGTTTTATACAAAGAACTAATATGCCTAAGCTTTCATCATTATTGCTTACACCATATCCTGTAAATGATTGCTTTAAGACTGGAGGAGAAATACAATTGTTGTCTTCTCATCTTAGTCTTGTAAATATAGATTTAGAGCTTGCCATAAATTTAGGAGGAGGCAGTAGTAAGCAACAAAGAGATAATTTCTTAAGTGTATATTCGATATTAAAAAATTCTATTTTAGATTTTTTGAAGGAAAGTAAAAGGAAATATGATATAGTGCTTATAGATTGTCCACCTAATTTGAATATAGTTACTAAAAATGCAATAGTTGCTAGTGATTATTACATAATTCCGGCTAAACCTGATTATTTGTCTACATTAGGCATACAGGAACTGAAACTTCATATAAATACATTGATGGAAGAATATAATGAAAACGCTGAAAAAAGCGATGGTAAATATTCTAAGATTTATCCTCAGCTAGCAGGAGTAGTATTTAATATGGTTTCTCTTCGCAATGGTAGACCAATAGAAGCACAGAGTTATTATGTTGAGAATGTAAAGGATTTAGAAATACCAGTTTTTGATACATTTATAAGCATTGGAAATACTGCCTATGCGTCAGCACCTGAACAGGGAATACCTGTATGTGTTAATAAAGCCATTGATAAAAAATATGTAAAGGAACTTAATTATTTAATGTTAGAATTTGCAGAAAAGGTGGGAATGGAATGAATAGCAGTGTCAAAAACAACGCAGAGGTTATTTTTCAAATATTTACGTCTTTCTTATCTTCGATGAGTGAGAAAGATTTTGATATGTTGTTAAATAAAAAAGCAAAACTGGTCTTGCAGTATTTGGACTCAGATATAAATAATCCAGCTAAGTTGTTAGAAAAAATAAAATTAATGGATATTACAAAAGCAACATCATTTTTATTAAATGAGATAGATGATAAGGAAATTTTTATAAATATATTGAAACTTCTTGATGTAAATGCAACGAAAAATTCTAAAAAAGAAACTTTGGTAAAAAAGATAATAAATTCAGTGTTTGAAGATAAACAAAATAATGCAGAACTAGAAAATATAAAAGAGCAGTTGCTAAAGATTGATAATAAGGCAGAAGCAGTAAAATTACTTGAAAATTTGAAAGTAGCAGAACTTAAAGAACTTGCCAAAATACTAAAAATTTCTCTGCCATATAAAACAAAAGCTCAAATAGTAAACTGTATAGTACAAAGAAGTATAGGAAATAAAATAAACAGCGAAATTATATTGTCAACAGATATAAAAAGAAAATAAAAATAGATGTTCCCTAAGATAAAATCTTAGGGAACAGTGCTTTACGGCTCATTGCTTTTGCAATGGCCCTATTATAGTAACCTTATGTTTTCCGATATGCCATAATTTTTACTATATTATTAATATAGCATAATTTTTTGATAATATCAATAACTATTAAAAATTTTGTAAAATTATTTTTTAATTATATTAAATATTAGATTTACAAGGAAAGTTCCCAAAAGCAATAATAAGCTTAGAACTTGAAATGTATCCATATAAATACACCTCCTTATAAAATTAAATTTTTTGTCTTTTATAAATAGATTTTTCTCATAAAAATGAGTTTAATTTTAATTCTAGTCATATCGGAAATGGGAACTATAATCACCCAATTAATATGAGAATTGTAGTAATTATATAAATTATTAAAATATGTTTCAAGAAAATTTATATACAAAATAATGACATAATTTGACAAATTTAGCTTTTGTTGTAATAAAACTTTATTGTTAAAATTTATATTAATTTATAAAAATTAAGTTATTTTGTTATGGATTAAATACAATATTGTATTAATTGAAAAATAATGGTAAAATATTATAAATATTGAAAGAGGGGTGTTGTTGTGGATTACGTATTAGGGCTTGATATAGGTATTGCTAGCTGTGGTTGGTGTGTAATTGATTTGAATGAAAAAAGGATAGAAAACTTAGGGGTTAGAATATTTTCAAAAGCTGAACAACCAAAAACAGGAGAGAGTTTGGCAAAACCTAGAAGATTAGCAAGAGGGAAAAGACGCACTTTAAGAAGAAAAGCACATAGAATGGAAAGAATTAAAAAATTATTTGTATCAGAGGGATTGATAACAAATAAAGATTTAGAAACTGTTTATATTAGAGGAGATTTGAAAGACCCATGGAGATTAAGAAGTGAAGGCTTGGACAGAAAACTTGATGAATTGGAATGGGTCAGAGTCCTTACGCAACTTGCTAAAAGAAGAGGGTTTAAGTCGAATAGGAAAAGTGAATATAATGATAAAAAATCGGATTCAGGAAAGGTTTTAAGTAATATAACAGAAAATGAAGCTAAACTTTTGGAAAAAGGATATAGAACAGTGGGGGAAATGTTTGTAAAAGATGAAGAATATTCTTTTTCAGATGGATATTTTATAAAAAATAAAAGAAATAAAGATGGAAATTATAATAATTCTGTATCGAGAAATTTACTTATTAAAGAACTTAATTTATTATTTGAAACACAAAGAAAATTGGGAAATAGATTTACTGATGAAGAATTTGAAACTAAATATATGAAAATATTTGCAGACCAAAGACCTTTTTCAAATCGTGAAATGATAGATGATTTAAGAGGCCATTGTACATTTGAAAAAAATGAAAAAAGAGCATTTAAAAACTGTTATACTTCAGAATATTTTGTTCTGTTGACAAAATTGGTAAATTTAAGAATTACAGATGGAACAGCAAGAAAATTATCTATTGAAGAAATGCAGAAAATAATTAAAATGGCTTTTGATAAAAAAGAGATTAAGTATTCTGATATAAGAAAGAAACTAAATATTCCTGAAGAATTTATATTTACTGGTATTAGTTATAAAGATAATACTAAAGCTGAAAATGAAAAATTTGCGGAGCTTAAAGGTTATTATGAAATAAAATCGACAATAACTAAAGAAGTTGGGGTAGAAGCCTGGAATATTATAGATAATCCGGATATGCTTGATAATATTGTAACAGAAATTGGTTTGTGTAAGTCAGATGAAGAACTTATTAAAAATTTAAAGAAGTTGAATATTGAAGATAAAGTTATAAATTCTTTACTTTCGCTTAGTTTTTCTAAAACTATGCACCTTTCAATATCTGCTATGAAGAAGATTATTCCTTATTTAGAAAAAGGATTAAGATATGATGAAGCTTGTATGGAGGTAGGGTACAATCATTCAGATTTTAGCGAAAATAAAGGGAAAAGTAAATATTTGCCAACAATAAACGGAGAAGATATTGTAAATCCGGTTGTAATTAGAGCATTGAGTCAGACAAGAAAAGTAATAAATGCAATAATAGAAAAATATGGTTCACCAACGCAAATTAATATTGAAGTTGCTCGTGATATGTCTAAGACTTTTGAAGAAAGAATAAAGATTGAAAATAAACAAAAAGATAATCAAGTTCAAAACGAAAATTTAATAAATGAATTAAAAGAAAATTATCCAAAATATTTTATGGGAAGTATTCCTAAATATGGTGATATTTTGAAATGGAAATTATATAAACAACAAAATGGATATTGTCCTTATTCAAATGAATATATAGAACCTGAGAGATTGTTTGAAATAGGCTATGTTGAAGTAGACCATATAATTCCATATAGCAGAAGTATGGATGATAGTATTATGAATAAGGTTTTAGTTAAAGGAAAAGAAAATCAAAATAAGAAAAACAGAATACCTGCGGAATATTTTGGAATAGAAACTCAAAGATGGAATGATTTTGTTATAAGAGTAAAAAATAGTTCTCTGCCAATGAAGAAAAAAGAGAGATTACTCAAAGAGGAATTTGATGAAAATAATGAGAATGAATGGAAACAAAGAAATCTTAATGATACAAGATATATAACTTCTTATATAAGCAGATTTATTAAGGAAAATCTTGAGTTTGCTCCAAGTGAATTAAAAGTAAAAGTTTTAATGCCTAATGGAGCTATGACTGCTAAACTTAGAGGTATATGGGGACTTAATAAAGTCAGAGAAAATGGAGATTTGCATCATGCACTTGATGCAGCAGTTATAGCGACAGTAAATCAAGGTTTGATTAATAAAATTACAGAATATTACAAATATGAAGAAAAAAGTTTTACTGAAAAAGCAAAGAAAAAGTTCCCTGTTCCTTGGGAAAAATTTAAAGATGAAGTAGAAGCAAGGCTTTCAGATAACCCTAAAAGAGAAATTGAAGTAAGACAACTTCAAAATTATTTAGGTGTGGATTTGGAAAATATAAAACCTATTTTAGTATCAAGAATGCCGGAAAGAAAGGTAAAGGGAGAATTTCATCAGGAAACTATACGTTCTAAGAAACATATGGAAACAGAGGGAGTATCGACTATAAAAGTATTATTGAGTTCTTTAGATTTGAAAAAACTTGAAAAAATGTATGATAAAGAACACAATAAGAGATTATATGAAGCTTTAAAAGAAAGACTTGAAAAATACAATGGAAATGCGAAAAAAGCATTTTCGATAGAAAATCCATTTTATAAGCCTACAAAAAATGGAGAAAGAGGTCCATTGGTAAGAAGTATAAAAATATCAGAAGTACAGAATACCGGTATTGAGGTTCAAGGTGGAATTGCTGATAATTCAAGTATGATTAGAGTGGATATATTTACTAAAGATGACAAATATTATATTGTCCCTATCTATACAAAAGATGTAGGAAAAAATGAATTACCCAATAAAGCTATTATAGCACATAAGATAGAAAAAGATTGGGATATAATTGATGAAACTTATGAATTTTGTTTTTCAATATATAAAAATGATTTTATTTCGATAAAAACTAAAAAAGGAGAATTTATGGGCTATTATATATCAACTCATAGAGGTACTGGAGCCATAACCATAGATAAGCATGATAGTTCTGAAAAGGATATTTCGATAGGTTGTAAAACAGCTATATCTATAAAAAAATATCATATAGATATACTGGGTAATAAATATGAAGTGAAAGGAGAAAAACGCTGTGGGTTGGAGAAATGTAATAATTAGTAGCGGTGCAAAACTTTCACTTTGTGACAATCAGCTTTTGATAAATGGAGATAATGATAATACAATACCAATAGAAGATATAAATGCAGTTGTTATAGAAAATCAACAATCAGTAATTACAGCAAAACTTATGGATAAACTAGCTCAAGAAGGTGTGGTTGTATATATATGTGATGAAAAACATATTCCAGCAGGTATATACATTCCATTTAATAATCATAGCAGACAAGCTAAAATGGTTAAAACTCAAATAGAAGTTTCTAAACCACTTATTAAAAGGTGTTGGCAACAGATAGTTATACAAAAAATAACTAATCAGGCAAAATGTTTAAATTTGTTAGGACTTGAAGGTTATAAGGAAATGGAGAAAATAACGAAAGAAGTAGTTTCGGGAGATGAAAATAATAGAGAAGCAGTAGCAGCTAGATTGTATTTTAAATTTTTGTTTAATGATTTTGTAAGAGGAGAAGACGATGTAATTAATGCGGCACT
>CAZQDT010000091.1:0-8911 GCA_964592005.1 uncultured Eubacteriales bacterium | reverse complement strand
AACAAAAAATAAAGGTTTTATAAATAAAAAAAGGTAGTAGATTTGACACTACCAATTTTTCGAGGAGGAATATTATTATGAAAAAATTTTTATTAAATAATAGTTGGCATGATAGATTTGGAAATACATTGATGTTTGCGGAACGTGAAGGGATATTTTATATGTATATAGATGGAAATGAATGTAGCGAAGGGATAGTAGAAAAAATTGAACCTACATTTGAAGAAATAGAAGATGTATTTAAAAGCTATGATTATGAGGAACTTAAAAAAGTTTTTGAAGAGAGTATAAATTTATATTTAAATCAGCAATAGAGGAGTTGAATATTTTATCAAGCGGATATTTGCAACCTGCCATAACCGAATAATTGTTTTGTATTTATCAGGCGGAGTTTGTACCCCTCCTGATAAAAATAATGTTTTAATAAATTGTTATTTTTAAACTATTTTCTTTTGGAACAATTTTAATTCTATAAACATTGTGTTTCCAGGCAATCTGAAGTCTGGCATCATTTATTGGTATTTCTTCAATTTCTATGTCAGAAATATCAGATAGTTCAATAGTTCCAATGTTTTCGACAATTATATTATTTTTTTTATAGAGAGGTTTTTCATATACCATTAATGATATAAAAATATCATTTTTATTTTCATCTGTAAAAGAAAAAATATCTTCTATGGTAATATTTTTTTCTTTATTTAAAATAGCAGTTCTTTTATAAAATTCAATGCAGGCTTCTTGGGGATACGCATTTTTTATATCCATTGATATACCTGTTGATTGACCGAAAAAAGTATTTATATTTGAGGCAGAATATTGTTTTCCATCTTTTTGCATAATATTATTGATTGTAGGCAAATTGTGATATTGTGACTGCATAGTCCATAGTTCGTATCTTTGGGAGGAAAAGGTTTTTTTGGTATAAGTTTCAACACCTATATCAATTAAAAAAGGTTTTCCATTTTTATAAATTATAAAACTTCCAGTATCGTTATGATTATGACTGTCAGCATTATGACCTGCTTTTACAGCCAAAAGGAGAGAATTATCTCTAGCACAAAATACACCAACACTTGGATAATAAATATCTGAATATTTTACAGGTGAAGAAGTGTCAAAGTTTTCGATTTCTTGTGCAGTTAAAAGACTTTGTACACGATAAAAGAGATTTAATTCGTCTTTAAGAATTTTATCTTCATTGGATTTGTAATCAATGGCAGCAAATTTCATAAGATTTTCGCTTTTAACAGCTTTTCCAAATAAAAATTCACGTGCTCCGGCACGTCCTGCAACAGGAGAGCAATCTGCAAAATTTATATAATATTTATCATAAATATGTACATTCATAATAAATTCAGCAATATTTTTTATTTTAGGTAAACTATAAAAATAAAAACTTATATTATTTAAAATATTCATAGTATTGAAAAGACAAAGACCGGCATGACGGAAATATTGAGCTCCTTCATCGCAACAACCATCATCACCATACTCATTTACAAAAAAGTCCGTGGTTTTAGAAGCTTTTAAAAGTACAGATTTTTTGATGTTTTGGTTATAATTGCCTAAAAATACAGTAATAAGTATATTTTGAGTACACCATATGCTCCAATTACTTGCATGGGAATTTTTTTCACCCATCCAGCCGAAATGCCAGTTAAGGTAAGGCTCAACTATACGTTTTCTCAATTCAAGCTCTATTCTTTGAGATATAAACGAAGAAATTTTATCAAGTTTTTTCTTCAGCAAAAAATTTATAACTGCAAGTTGTGCCCCTGTTTCACAAGAAAATAAATCAAGTGTATTGTGATTGGGGTCAGGAAGTATGGACTGTGATGTATGAGGAAAATAGCTGTTATGAGCAGGAAGCTGCCAAGCACTTTCTTCGCATATACAAAAAATTCCATTTATAATGTCATTCAAATACTTGCCATCATTTTCTAAAAGTTCGGCAAGTACAAAAGTATTTAATTTTCGCCTTCTATCCATATAGATATCTTCAAAATTTGTACGGTTTCCGATTCTTAGAAATTCCATAAAAACAGTGGCAGGCAGCATAGGATATGAGTAATTTATATAATTATTTGCTTCATTTAATATTTCAGCTTTGCGTTCAGTATTGATATTTTCCCAAAGGTCACGTTTTTCTATATCTTCAAATAAGTCTATATTTTTTAGATTTGAAGTTAAATTTAAAGCTTTTTCGTAAAACATATAATCATCCTTTCAAAATTGGTCTAAAGTAAAGTATAAGAGGTTTGTAAATTTAATGCAATATTTAGTATAACAAAAATGGAACAAAATTTTATTTAATTTGCAAAGATTTTGGGGATTGATGCTAATGAGTATATTTTTGAAAATAAATTTGTTTAGAACTTATCGACTTTTAAAATATGATTAAAAATTTTAAAAAACTTTACAAAAATTTTTAATGATAGTATAATAAATGTCGACATATTTAATAAACTTTAATATTAAGATAGGAGTTGTAATTATGAAAGGCAAAAAGAAAAACAGATTGTTAGCACTTTTGGTGGTGTTATGTATGGCTGGTGGATGTAGTTCTACTGATACAAATACAACAACAGCATCAACAACAGAAGCGACAACGCAGGCAACTACACAAGCAACTACTGTTGCAACTACACAGGCGACAACAGAGGCAACTACTGTTGCAACAACTCAAGCAACAACAGAAAAACAGGCAGTGGTATTGACAGGAACAGATGATACTGTTGTGATAAAACAAGCCCAGACAAATGGTAAAGTTGTTTCAGCTGAGGGACGTCAGAAAGAAGTTTTAGATAGAGGAGTTGTAGCAGCAAAGGCAGAAAAAGGAAATTTTGTGAGCTGGCGACTTCTTGAATCCGATGCAGACACTACATATTTTAATTTATATAGAGATGGGGTTAAAATAAAAACAACAGGAAATACAAGTTTTACTGATGAAGAGGGAACATCATCTTCTAAATATTATGTAGAGTCAGTTGTAGATGGAAAAGTAACAGATAAATCAAAAGAAATTACTGCTTGGGCAGAAGAATATCTTTCAATTAAGCTTGATGTACCTGCAAATGGAGTTACACCGACTGGAGAGGAGTATTATTATAAAGCAAATGATGCAACAGTAGCAGATGTTGATGGTGATGGAGAGTTTGAAATAGTTCTTAAATGGGACCCAAGTAATTCACAGGATAACTCAAAAGAAGGTTATACAGGAAATGTATATATTGATGCTTATAAATTAGATGGAACTAAGCTTTGGAGAATTGATTTAGGTAAAAATATAAGAGCAGGAGCACACTATACTCAGTTTGTAGCATATGATTTTGACGGAGATGGAAAAGCTGAATTGGCTGTAAAGACAGCAGATGGTACAGTTGACGGACAGGGAAATGTTATAGGTGATGCAGATGCAGACTGGCGTGATGATGGAAGTAAAAACAAGAAACTTTTAGGAAGAATACTTACAGGACCTGAATATCTTACAGTATTTGATGGTGCAACAGGAAAGGCATTGGATACAATAGATTTTGAAGTAGGAAGAGGTACATTATCATCATGGGGGGATACATATGGAAATCGTATAGACCGTTTTTTGTCATGTGCAGCATATCTTGATGGTAAAACACCAAGTTTTGTAATGTGTAGAGGTTACTATGCAAGAACTACTCTTACAGCTTACAATTTTGTAAATGGAAAGATAGAAAAATTATGGCAATATGATACAAATGTCGATGGAAAAACAACAGAAGCAGGAAAATTGACAACAGGTCAGGGAAATCATGGACTTACGGTATTAGATGTAGATAATGATGGTTGTGATGAAATTATTTATGGTGCTTTGACAATGGATAATGATGGTAAACCTCTTTATTCAACAGGCTTTGGTCATGGAGATGCAATGCATGTATCAGATATAGATCCAAGTAGAGATGGTTATGAAGTATTTTCTGTACATGAATCAAAAGTAAAATACAATGATATAAGTGCTTACTGGATAGAATTACATGATGCTGCGACAGGAGAGGTACTTTGGGCAGTGCCTATGGATGGTGATGTAGGACGTGGAGTAAGTGCTGATATTGACCCTTCAAGTCCGGGTATGGAATCATGGTCTGCAAGTAAAGTTTCAGTTACAGATATGGAAAATGGATTTGTACAAGGAGTTTCAGCAGGCTTGATAAGTGCTGATGGTAAAAAAATAGGTGATGCACCTAGTTCAAAGAATTTTACACTTCTTTGGGATGGAGATTTGTTAAGTGAACTTTTAGATGGTAGTGAAGGAAAGACAACGCCATATATTTGGAAATACAAAGATATGGATAATAATTTGTTAAAGAAAAATATTAAAACATTTACAGGTATGGAAGTAAATAACTCTACAAAAGGTACACCTACATTTTCTGGAGATATTTTAGGTGACTGGAGAGAAGAGGTTATACTCAGAAGTAAAGATAATACAGAACTTCGTATCTATACTACTACTATTCCTACTGAGTATCGTATGACTACTCTCTTACAGGATGATGAATATAGAATGGCTTTAGTATGGCAGAATACAGCATATAACCAGCCTCCTCATACAAGTTATTATATAGGTAGTGATATGGAAGTAACAGTAACAGAAGTTAAGGTTAAATAATTTAAAAATTTTACCTTGACATTAAGGGTTTAGTGTGTTAAAATTATTTTAATTTATTTTATATGATAAAGCTGTGAAAAGGAGCAGTAGATTTTCTAAGAGTTACAGAGAGCCGTTGGTTGGTGTGAAACGGAATTTGAAGAAAGTTGAACTCGCCTTGGAGCTGTTCGCTGAAATGAGTAGGTGGAATCGGGAGCTGACCGTTATATCAGACGTAATATCAGTATTTAGGTACTTGTATTTAGATTTATTATTTTTAAGAGTGGTACAGCGAGGATATACCCTCGTCTCTTTAGTGGGAGACGAGGGTTTTTTATATACATTCTTTAAAATTAAAAACAGCTTAGTCAAATATTACATAGTAGTTAAATTTATTTGGAAAAGGAGATTTTATTATGAAAAATTATCAAAAATACAAACCATATCCAACAATGAATATGCCTAACAGAAAATGGCCTAGTAATGTAATTACAAAAGCACCTATTTGGTGTAGTGTTGACCTTAGAGATGGAAATCAGGCATTGGAAACACCTATGAACTTAGAACAAAAAATAGAATTTTTTAAATTTTTGGTAGATATGGGATTTAAAGAGATTGAAGTTGGTTTTCCTGCTGCTTCTGATACAGAATATGAGTTTACAAGGACACTTATAGAGAAAAATTTAATACCGGATGATGTTGTTATACAGGTTTTGACACAGTCAAGAGAGCATATAATACAGAAAACTTTTGAAGCACTTAGAGGTGTGAAAAAAGCAGTAGTTCATTTATATAATTCTACATCTACACTTCAGAGAGATGTTGTATTTAACAAAAGCAAGGAGGAAATTATTGAGCTTGCAGTATTTGGAGCAAAATTAGTAAAAGAATATGCTGAAAAAGAAAATTCAGATGCATATTTATTTGAATATTCACCTGAAAGTTTTACAGGCACAGAAATGGACTATGCAGTAGAGATAAGCAATGCAGTAATGGATATCTGGCAGCCTACAAAAGAAAAGAAAGCAATTTTAAACTTGCCATCAACAGTAGAAATGGCAACTCCTAATGTCTATGCAGACCAAATAGAATATGTATGTAGTAATATTAAAAACAGAGAAAATATTATTATAAGTCTTCATGCACATAATGACAGAGGTTGTGCTGTTGCAGCTTCAGAACTTGGAATTATGGCAGGAGCTGACAGAATAGAGGGAACTTTATTTGGAAATGGAGAGAGAACAGGAAATGCAGATATTATTACAATAGGTATGAATATGTTTTCTCAAGGTATTGACCCTGAACTTGACTTTAGTCATATGTCACAGATAAAAGAAATATATGAAAAGAGTACAGAAATGACTATATCTAAAAGACATCCTTATGCAGGTGATTTAGTTTATACTGCATTTTCAGGTTCACATCAGGATGCTATTAAAAAAGGTATGGACAGACATAATAAAGACAATAATCCTTATTGGGAAGTTCCATATCTTCCAATTGACCCTATGGACGTTGGACAAAATTATGACCCAATTATCAGAATTAATAGTCAGTCAGGAAAAGGTGGTTTAGCTTACATACTCGAAAAAGAATATGGATTAAAACTTCCAAAGGCAATGCAGCAGGATTTCAGCAAATCAATAACAAAACTTTCAGACCAAAAGCATGCTGAGTTATCTCCTGAGGTAATTTATAACAAATTTAATGAAGAATATGTAAATATTTCAAATCCTATAAATCTTATAAGTTATGAAACAGTACATTTAAAAGGTGCAGAAGAAGAGGATGCGGTAATTGTAAATGCGATATTGGAAATAAATGGAAAGAAAGTGAGGGTAAATTCGGAAGGAAATGGACCTTTGGATGCTATTTCTAATGCTTTGAAGAAAGAATTTAATATATCTTATGAATTAGTAAGTTATGATGAGCATTCACTTGATATAAGCTCACGTTCAAGAGCTATTGCATATATTCAAATACATGATACAGATGATAATATTTATCTTGGAGCAGGTATTGATAAAAATATAAATACAGCTTCAATAAAAGCTCTTATAAGTACAATAAATAAAAAAATTAAATAATTTTTAATATAAAACCTGTCAAAGATTTATTTTGATAGGTTTTATTTGGTAGTGTTATTATTTTATTTGTGCAACAAAAAGGTTTACCGTAAATAGAATTAGTGTTATAATAATTAAGGGTATTTTTTGAAATAAATTAAGATAAGAATGTTTGAAAATATAATTTAATATTAAAGGAAATGAAAAATTTGCTCAAATCGCAAATGTTTTCATATTTGAAATAAATTAAATTATATTATATAATTCAATACTAAAGGAAATGAAAAATTTGCTCAAATCGCAAATGTTTTCATAATTGAATAAAATTGAATTATATTATATAATTCAATACTAAAGGAAACAAAAATTTTGCTTAACTCGCAAAAGTTTTTGTATTTTAATAAAATTGAATTATATTATATAAAATTATGAAAGTGGGTATGATTTATTATGAATAAAAAAATTATTTTAGCTTCAGCTTCTCCACGAAGAAAATCTTTATTAGAGCAGATTGGCATACCTTTTGAGGTGATTGAAAGTGAAGTAAATGAAGAAATGGATATAGATAATTCACCTTATGAAGGAGTTAAACTTTTGTCTACGAAGAAAGCAGAAAAAGTATTAGAAAAAGTGGAAGGACCTGCAATAATTATAGGTGCAGATACAATGATAGCTTTTAAAGGAAAGCTTTTGGGGAAACCTGGTGATGATGTGATGGCTTTGGAAAATTTCAGAAGACTTCAAGGTAAAAAACATACAGTATATACAGGGGTATGTATTATAGATAAAAAAGAAGATGGAACTTGTGAACAGTATCATATAATAGATGATACTGATGTTTATATGAGAAGTATGTCAGATGAGGAAATACTTACATATATAAGTACAGATGAACATCATGACAAAGCAGGTGGATATGCTATTCAGGGAAAAGGAGCATTGATGATAGAAAGAATAGATGGAGATTACAATACAGTGGTTGGTCTTCCGCTTACAAAACTTTATTTGCAGCTTGAAAAGATAGGAATTGATATTAAGGAATACTGGAGTTAAAAATTTGTATTGAGGAAATAGAATGAAACGAAGAAAATATATTATTATTTTTATAATTTTCATAGGAATTATGGTGTTGTTTAAAGGTTGTTTTAATACTTTTGTAAATGAAGAACAAGAGATATTTACTTCGCCGCAAGGTACAAATACTATTATTGTGCAGTATGATTTTACATCTCGTCCAATAATATACAAAAAAGGATTGTTTTGGAATAAAAAAATATGGGAGTATGAAGAAGCTGGATTTATGGAAACGGTACATTTTGGTGTAGAGTGGATATCGGAAAATCAAATTTATTTTACATATGATGATGTTAGAAATGATGAATATGATGAAGAATATATTATTACAATACCGGAATAATTTGTAAAGAAAACAAGAAAATGTTTGTTTAGGGGGCTTTTTTATAAAGATTAAAGAACTTCCTCAGCTTGAAAGACCTTATGAAAAGTTTAAAGAATATGGAGCAGAAGCACTTTCAGAAGCTGAGCTTTTAGCAATAATTATAAAATCAGGTACACGTGAAAGTACCTCTGTGCAAGTAGCACAGAAAGTATTAAAGATGACTTCATTAGAAGGATTATATGATTTATCACTTAAACAGCTTCAAGAAGTTGATGGTATAGGTGAGGTAAAAGCAATACAGATAAAGGCAGTTTTAGAATTTTCTAAAAGAATGGCTAAACGAAAAGCAAAATCAAAAGTTCAAGTGAATACTCCTGAAAAGATAGCAGAAATTTATATGGAAGATATGCGTTATTTGAAACAGGAGAATTTTAAAGTAGTTTATTTGGATACTAAAAATAACATTTTGGGTGATAAACTGATTACAATAGGTACGATAAATTCTACGCTTGTTCAACCACGAGAAGTATTTTCAGATGCCATAAAAAATAAGGTTGCCAATATAATTGTTTTGCATAATCATCCAAGTGGTGACAGTTCTCCGAGTAAAGAAGATAAGTTGACTACGAAAAGACTTGAAGAGGCAGGAAAAATTTTAGGAATAAAAGTATTAGATCATATAATTATAGGTGATGGAGAATATTTTAGTTTTAAAGAAGAAGAAATGATTTAGAAAAGGAGGGATTTTATGGAAAAGAAAATGATACCTATAGGAGTAAGCAGTTTTTATGATATGCAGACAATGAATTACTATTATGTGGA
>CAZQDT010000090.1:3797-8932 GCA_964592005.1 uncultured Eubacteriales bacterium | reverse complement strand
TGTGTGGTTTTTCCATATAATAAATCTTTGTTATATTTGTAATATTCCTTTAATAATAAATCTTCTGAAATATTAGTTTTTTCAGCAAGAGAAGCTACAATCTGTGTAGAACCAGTTTTCTGTGTAGTCAGCACACCATCAAAATCAAATAAAATAGCTTTAATCAAAACAATCACCTCAAAAATAGTTATTTGCGAAAAACTTAATTTTCTAACAAATATAATAGCACATAAATATTAAACTTGTGAAATATTTATTTTGATTATAAAAAAGAATTAATTTGAAAAACTTGTGAATATTATAACAAAAAAATATGTTTTTTTATTACAATATGGATAAAAAAAGTGAATTTGAATATTGTAAAATTAAAAAAATGTTAAAATTATATAAAAATTTTTGGCTTAAAAAAAATAAATTTAATTAATTTATCAATTAAAAAAAATGTAAAAATACTTGACAAATTCGGGGGGGGGGGGTAAAATGTGGAAAGATAGTTGAATAATGTGGATAAAGCTTGGGGAAATAAAAATTTTTGTGGATAACGTTTGAAAATTTTAAAGGCATTGTTCAATTGGATTAAAGGGAGAAAAAGGAGTGTTTTGCGAGATGAAAAACAAATTTTTAAGAAAAAAAATTGCAGTAGCAGCAGTGACTTCAGCAATGGTGTTAAATTCAGTGCCAGCAATGGGAGCGGGATTTGCAGATACCAATAATCACTGGGCAAATAAACAGATTGACAAGTGGAGCAACTATGGAATAGTAAACGGATATGAGGGAAATTTCAATCCTGACAGTTCCATCACTAGAGGAGAAATGGCAGTAATCATTGATAGAATAATGAACTATCAGACATCTGCAAAAAACAATTTTAAAGATTTAGACAAGAATTATTATACAGATTCAATACTTAAGATTTACAATGCAGGAGTAATGAATGGTGACGGAAATGGCAATGTAAATCCAAAAGACAATATTACAAGAGAACAGGCAGCAGTGTTATTAGCAAAAGCGTTTTCAGTAGATGCGGCAGAGGGAAAGACAAGCTTTAAGGATAATTCAAAAATTTCAAGCTGGGCAATGCCATATGTAACAGCACTTACAAATAAAGGTTATATAAATGGAAAGCCGGACGGAACATTTGCACCACAAGACAATCTTACAAGAGCAGAAGCTATTACAATCATAGATAATATGCTTGAAACTTTATATAGCAAAGCAGGAGTAGATGATGCGAAACTTACTATTGAGGGTACAGTAGTAGTAAATACACCTAATGTTACATTGAAAAATAAAATCATAGCAGGAGATTTAATCATAGCTGAGGGTGTAGGAGAAGGAGATTTATCATTAGAAGATGTAACCGTACTTGGTAAAGTAATAGTAAAAGGCGGTGGAGAAAACTCCATACATATTATAGGTTCTTCTTCAATAGTATCTTTAGTAGTGGCTAAGATAGACGGAAGTGTAAGAATTGCAGTAAGTGGCTGGGGATTAGTAAAGACTGTATACATAGAAGATGGTAAAAATGATGTAATTCTTACAGGAGAAATAGGAAATGTAGAAGTAAATACACCTAATGCACAGGTAATTGCGTTGAATGCTAAGATAGATAATATGGCAGTAAAAGCAGAAAATTCAAAAGTAGTATTGGCAGATAGTGCAAAAGTAGAGAAATTATCAGTAGATGAAAAGGCAAAAAATACAAATCTTAATATACAGGGTGAAGTAAGTAAGGTAGAAGTATCAGCACCTGAAGTAGAACTTAAAGTAGACGGAACGATAGAAAAAATCACAGCAACAGACAAGGCAACAGGTCTTGAAGTAAAAGGTGATGGAGAAGTAAAAGAAGCGGAAGTAAAAGCAGATGATGTTACAATAAGTACAGACGGAACAAAGATAGAGTCAGATAAAGAGGTAGCAGGGGATACTTCTAAAGAAGATAAAAAAGATGATAGCAATTCAGGTTCTGACAGTGACGACAATAATGATGCAGATGATGACAGTGATGATGGCTTAGAAGATGGCGATGATGATTCAAGTAATGATGATAATGAAGAAAGTGCAGAAGCAAAGCTGGCAGAAGCTAAGAAAATGATAGAAGCATTAAACTTAAATATGACTATGACAGAAGCCCAAATCAAAGCAAAAGTAAATGCTTTGTCACTTCCTGAAGGAGTAAAAGTAGACTTTACGATAGAAGAATATACATTTGTAATAATTACTTTGGATTATAATGGAATTACTGACAGTGTAGTTATATCAGTAGAAGATAAATCTGATATAGTAAAGAGTATATGTGCGGAAATAGCAGAAAGACGATTTAAATGGTCAGCAGTAGATTATAAATGGGATGAAGAAGCAAGAAGAGCCTTTAAAGCGGAAATACAGGATATAATAGATAAAGCACTGTCTGAAGGCATAGCTGTAAATATTTCAGGTGGAAGACAGTATTTAAGATATTCTGTGACAGATGGTACATATAGTACAGGAACTTATGGTATTAATTCAAATGAAGCTCAGGAAATAGCTGATATGTTGAGTGCATTTAGGAAAAAATATTCCGATGGAGAATTTGTAAATGAAAATGGCACATATACAATCAAAGTAGGAGATACAGTATATACAGAAGCAGAAGTAAAAGCAGATTTTGAAACTATAAAAGAAAAAATATCAAGTGATGATAAGTATTATCAGTTAGCAGTAGGAATGGGAAAAATAAAAGACGCTGAAGGAAATGTAGAAGCTATTGCAATATATTTGGAAAGATACTATACATCATACTATATGCGTGAAGATTATGTAGAACGTGGAGGAACTTCATATACGTTTTCAAGTTACTTAATTATTAGTAAAGATAAATATTTGGTAAGTGCCTCTTCAAGTTATTTTGATGTAGATATTAATATGGATAATAAAGAAGTAGAAGCTGTTAAAAATACTATTTATTATTCTAATGGTGATACTTCTACGCTTAATTATGTTGTACTTGAAAAAGGTAAGGCGGCAGAGATAGTGATGATGCCTAAGGAAGAAAATTATAGAATAATAACAAGGTGCACTATGAATAGTCGGTTTAAACCTAGTATATCAGAAGATGGTAAATATATATTTACTATAAGTGCAGAGGACTCAGCAAAACTTTCAAGTGCTATTTATAGTACAAGTACAAGTTCTACATATGTATATTCGAGAATTGCTTCTATTATAAGGGGAATGGATTTAAGTTATAGTGTAAAAGATGAGAATGCAGTAGAAAAACTGAAAGAAGCTATTGAAAGTCAGGAAGAGATAGCAGGCTTGATGAAAAAATATGGAGCTACTTTAGAATATACAGAATATGAAGGTTATATTAGAGTATATGTTAAATGTAAGTATAATACTTATGAAGATATTATTTCAAAAGAACTTAAAGAGCTTGAAGAGTATGCAGTACAGGAAGTTTCAGCTATTAAGTGGACTACAAGCGAAGAAGTAAGTGCTAAGATAGACGAAATTAATGAAAAACTTTATGCTTTGGTACAGGAAAAATTGGGTGTTGATAAGTCACTAGTTAAAGTATACAAAGAATTAGATACAGGAAAAGAGATAGTTGTGTATGTAGATTCTCCAGTTGACTCGTATTATGATATAATAATAGGAAATGCTCCAGAGGGACAGTATTATGTAAAACCTATTTCTAGTTCTGTTTCAGGTCTAGATTATGAATACTTTGTAGATGGAAAGAGCATAGGTAAAGAAGGTTATGTAGAAGATGGAAAAGAAGTAGTCGTTAAGTTTACAAGTACATATAAAGATTTTAAACGTATAGATGTGTATGGCTCGAATTTATGCAAGTATGATTTTGATAATAATGAATTTTCAGCTTATGTAGATGGAGAAATGCTTAAGTTTTCTATATCTAACTTTACTACTACTGTTTCTGCAAGTGAAAGAGTGGCAATGGCTAAGAAAGCAGTAGAAGATTTGAAACTTGATGCTTCTATGGAAGATAGTGTTATAAGGGAAGCAATAAGTAAATTGAAAGAAGAATATAATCAAAAATATAATGTATATCTTTACGTATCAAAGAATAACAGTACTGGTGTATGTACTGTAACTGTAAGCTGTGAAGGAACGAAAGATACAGTTGTTATAGATTTTACGGCAGACTGGAAATTAGAAAAAGCAGCGACTACAATATCATCATTGAAATTAGATGTTTCAGATGATATAGAAGCTAAGATTAAAGAGAAAACATTGCCTGATGGGGTTACATTTAAAGTAGGAACGGTTGATAAAGAAAATCTTAAAGTGGTAATTACATTGACTTGTGATGGAAAATCAAAAGAAGTAACATTGACACTTTCTAACAATACAGCTAAGAAAGAATATACAGCAACAGTTAAATCTTCTTCTGTAAGTGAAATGGTTTATATGTCAGTTTATAATGGTCAATCAAATAAAGTAACAATAACTATTAATGACGATGACTTTGATGTTGCTAAGGGAGTATATGGAACAGTAGACTTTACTGCTGAAGTTAAAGTAAGCGGAGAAAATAAGACATTAACACTTTCTGTACCTGATAAAGCAAATGTTAAAGATTATGTTGTAAAATTTAAGACAGGAGATACAGGAGTTTCTGAAGATGCTCTTAGTAAGGTAATTACTTTGACTAAAGAGATAGAAGATGGAAAATGGACAGGTGAAGTTGTAGTAGATTATACTAAAGATGGCGGGGCAGCCATTATAACTTATGATATTGAAGTAACAATAAAGGAAAAATTATAGAATTAATTTATGATTTAACTGAAGCGGTTATTTGGTTATGAGCAAGTAAGCAATGTGAATATCTATTTGATATAAAAAGGGGTATGAAGAAATTATAATTTTCATACCCTTTTTTGTATGGCAATATTTTTGATTGTAGATTTTATTTGAGATATATAGAATGAGTGGTTGGAAATATATATTTACATAAAAACAAAAAAATGCAAAAATTTACAAAAAAGTTTCAGGTATAGGAAGAAAATAATAAAAATAGGGAAAGTGTAGGTCAAATAAAGTAAAAAAATTCCCTAAAAATTTAGAGAATGCAGGTTTACAAAATTTAAATATGTGTTATAATAATATTTACAAAGAGGTAATCAATAGTA
>CAZQDT010000090.1:0-3697 GCA_964592005.1 uncultured Eubacteriales bacterium | reverse complement strand
AATAAAAAATTCCCTTTAATTTGTCTTTTGAATATTAACAAAAACTATGGAAAAAATTAAAGTAGTATGTTATTATAACAAATATAAAAAATCTTAGGAAAAATATTACTGAATGGAAGTGAATTTAAAGTGTTGCAGTTAAAAAATGTTTCCTTTGGAGTTACGGAAGGAAATACTCAAAAGGATATATTAAAAAATATAAATCTTACAATAGAAGATAATAAATTTATAGTTATAACAGGTCCAAATGGTGGTGGAAAATCCACATTGGCTAAAGTAATAGCCGGTATTGAAAAACCTACATCAGGACAGATAATATTTGATGGTGAAGATATCACAGATATGACTATAACGGAGAGAGCTAAAGCAGGTATAAGTTTTGCATTTCAGCAACCAGTACGTTTTAAAGGAATTACAGTAAGGGATTTAATAAATCTTGCAGCAGGAAAAAGATTAAATACAGCCACAGCTTGTTCCTATCTTTCAGAAGTGGGAATGTGTGCTAGAGATTATATAGATAGAGAAGTGAATGCAAGTCTTTCAGGTGGAGAGCTTAAAAGAATAGAGATAGCACAGATTATAGCCAGAGGTACAAAGCTTTCAGTATTTGATGAACCAGAAGCAGGTATTGATTTATGGAGTTTTAAAAATCTTATAAAAGTATTTGAAAAAATGCACAATGATATAAAAGGTTCAATAATGATAATTTCTCATCAGGAAAGAATACTCAATATAGCTGATGAAATAGTGGTTATAGCAAATGGAGAGATTAAAAAAGTAGGGAAAAAAGAAGAGGTACTTCCAGAACTTTTAAATGATACAGAGGGATGCAGATTTTACAGAGAGGAGTGCAAATGATGGATATTATAGAACAGAGTTTATTGGAGCAGATAGCAGATTTGCATAGTACTCCTGTGGGAGCATATAATATAAGAAAGAATGGTGAACTTGCCGGAAGAAACAGCACAGAAAATATTGAAATAATTACAAAAACAGACAAATCTGGAATAGATATAATTATAAAGCCAAATACCAAGAATGAAAGTGTGCATATTCCAGTAATAGTTACACAGGGTGGACTTAAAGATTTGGTTTATAATGATTTTTATATAGGTGAAAATGCAGATGTTGTAATAGTAGCTGGTTGTGGAATACACAATGACACTTGCCAAAGCTCAGAACATAATGGAATACACAGATTTTTTGTAGGCAAAAATGCTAAAATCAAATATGTAGAAAAACATTATGGAGATGGAGAGGGTACAGGAGAAAGAATATTAAATCCGCAGACTATACTTGAGCTTGAAGATGGAGCATATGCAGAGCTTGAAACCGTTCAGATAAAAGGGGTTGACTCCACAGAAAGATTTACAAAAGCAGTGATAAAAGAAAATGCTACATTAGTAATAAAAGAAAAAATTATGACACATGGAGATCAGTATGCAAAGACAAGTTTTGAAGTAGATTTGAATGGGGAAAATTCTGGAACAAATGTAATATCTAGGTCGGTAGCGAGAGATAATTCAAAACAATACTTTTTCTCTAAAATAAATGGAAACAATAAATGTTCAGGTCACAGTGAATGTGATGCCATTATAATGGATAATGCAGTGGTTACAGCAGTGCCGGAAATTACCGCCAATAATGTAGATGCACAGCTTATACATGAAGCAGCCATAGGAAAGATTGCAGGAGAACAGATAACAAAACTTATGACATTGGGACTTACGGAAGAAGAAGCTGAAGCACAGATAATAAATGGATTTTTGAAGTAAAAAATAAATTTATGAGGCGAAAAAGTATGAAATTGTTGATTGAAAATTTGGCAAAAATAAATAGTGCCGAAATTTTGATAGATGGAATTACTGTTATTGCTGGAGAAAATAATACAGGTAAAAGTACAGTAGGGAAGATACTTTTTTCACTATTTAATTCAATTAATGGAATAGAAGAACGAATAATTGAACAAAGAAAGCTGGAAATAGAACAGGCATGTATGGTGGTTTTAAATTTTTATTTTAAATCAATTAATGCTAGAATTATAAGGGATAATATATCAAGGATAGTAGCGGTAAGAGTAATTGAAATATGTAATTTAGAAATTGATGAAGATGAAAAATATAAGCGAATAAAAGATGAATTATACAATATTATTTTGAGTAGATGTACAGAAGTATTGAATGTAAATAAAATAGTAGAGTTATTGCTGGAAGAAATTAAAAATATTTTAAATATTTCTCAAGAAACTATATTGCTGGAGGTATTTACTAGATACTTTAGTGAAATATTTAATAATCAAATAAATTCATTGACGACTGAAGAAAGTAGTGCAAATTTAAGTTTAGAAATAAAATATAAAAAAATAAATTTATCTTTTAAAAATAATGAATGTATATTATTTGACAGAGAAATAGAGCTTATGAATAAAGCTATATATATTGATAATCCGTTTATAATAAATAAATTAGACAGTTATGAAAATTTAAGTGAAACTGACAGTTTTCTTAAAATTTTGTTGAGAGAAAATGAAAATAAAGACATAATGGATGGAATAATACAATCTGTTTTGGCAAAAGAAAAGTTAGAAACTGTAAATAAAGTTTTACAGGAAATTATTGAAGGTGACATCTTAAGAAAAGATAATGGTAAATATTATTTACAACAGGAAAATTTTAAAGAACCTATATTAATGGATAATTTGTCAACAGGATTGAAATCTTTTGTATTGATAAAATTGTTACTTGAAAAGGGGATTTTAAAAGAAAGGGATGTACTAATATTAGATGAACCAGAAATTCATCTTCACCCTAAATGGCAGGTAGCTTATGCTGAATTGATAGTATTATTGCAGAAACAGTTTGATTTATCTATTGTTGTAGCAACACACAGTCCTTATTTTTTAGATGCTATTGAGTTGTATTCTATTAAATACGATATAGATAAAAAAGTTAATTTTTATTTGTCATCAATGGATAATGACAGGGTTAAAATGGAATTGTTTGAAGAAAAATTTATTTCTTTAATTGAGAATAAATAATAAGAGCTGTATACAAATTATTTGTAGTTTGTATACAGCTCTTATCTTTATGCAAACATTCCAATCACTGCGTCCAACAATCCAAATGATAATATTGTCATTATAAAACCAGCTACCAAAACTCCTCCTAAAATAGAAATAAAAGATTTTTTAAAATCCATATTAAGTAAAGAAGCAATTAAAGCACCTGTCCAAGCACCTGTTCCCGGCAAAGGAATGGCTACAAATATAAATAACCCTAAAGCTTCATATTTGGTTATTTGTTCACTTTTAGCCATAGACTTTGTTTCGAGTTTATTTATTATACCTGAAAATAATTTTGTCTTTTTTAACCAGTTAAAAATAGGTGTTATGAACCAAAGTATAAAAGGAACGGGTATCATATTTCCTATAACACAAAGTATGTAAGCAGGAAACCAGTCAAGACCTAATAAATAGGCAACGGGTATTCCGCCTCTTAATTCTATGATTGGAAACATTGAAACAATAAGTGCAATAAGTTCATTTGAAACTTTGTTTGATAAAAATTCGGTAAGCCATGCCACTAAAGCATCTGTCATATAAATTCTCCATTCTGATAATATAATTTAATTTAAGCAATGAGATGTAAATTGAAATTTTATATAATGACTGTTGAAAGCTTGCTTTCATAAAGGCATT
>CAZQDT010000089.1:0-9083 GCA_964592005.1 uncultured Eubacteriales bacterium | reverse complement strand
ATACTAAACCAAAATCTCCATAAGTAACCTTATTGCCTCTAAGTGCCTGACCTTTCATACGGCCTTTCATTTGTTTACGTCTTTTAACTCTTTTAGGCATTAACATTACTCTTCACTCCCTTCTGCTTTTGCTTTTACAGGAAGTACCTGACCTTTGTAAATCCAAACCTTTACACCTAATTTTCCATAAGTTGTGTTTGCTTCTGCAAATCCATAGTCGATATCTGCACGAAGTGTCTGCAATGGAATAGTACCTTCATGATAATGTTCTGTACGAGCCATTTCAGCACCGCCTAAACGACCTGCAACAGATGTTTTAATACCTTGAGCACCTAATTTCATTGTTCTGCCCATAGCCTGTTTCATTGCTCTACGGAATGACACACGATTTTCAAGCTGTAAAGCTATGTTTTCAGCTACTAACTGTGCACACATTTCAGGTTTCTTAACTTCCTCTATATTAATAGATACTTTGCTCTTTGACAATTTCTGTACTTCTTTACGAAGTTCTTCAATTGCCTGTCCATTCTTTCCTATAACAATACCAGGTTTTGCTGTAAATACTGTAACTTTTACTTTTTCTGCCGCTCTTTCAATTGTTACCTTTTCAATACCTGATGTATAAAGTTTCTTTTTAACAAATTTTCTTATTGCATCGTCTTCAACTAAGTAGTTAGCAAATTCTTTTTCTGCATACCATTTAGTATCCCACTCTTTTATTACGCCTACCCTCAAACCATGAGGATTAACCTTCTGTCCCATGTCTAACCTCCTTATCTTTCATTAAGAATTACGGATATATGACTTAACTTCTTCTCTATTCTAAATGCTCTACCTTGTGCTCTTGGACGAATTCTCTTCATTATTGGTCCATCACCTGCGAAAGCTTCTTCAACATAAAGTTTTGTAATATCCATTCCTAAGTTATTTTCAGCATTTGCTATTGCTGAATTTAATACTTTAAGTGCTACACTTGCAGCATATCTTGGATTGTATGTCAATAATCCTCTTGCTGTTAAAACATCTTTACCTTTTATCTGATTTAAAACGATTTGTGCTTTTGTAGGAGAAACTCTCACATACTTAGCAATCGCTCTAGGTCTATTATCTCTTTGCTCAATATTTCTAGCTTTTTTAATTTGGCTTCTATGTCCTTTTGCCATGAATGAAACCTCCTTTCATTAACAATTAACGTACTTTTGATTTCTTTTCTGCGTCTTTGCCATGACCTCTATAAGTTCTTGTTAAAGCAAATTCTCCTAATTTATGTCCAACCATATCCTCTGTAATATATACCGGAACATGTTTTCTTCCATCGTGTACAGCGATTGTATGACCAACCATTGAAGGGAAAATTGTTGAACGACGTGACCAAGTCTTAATTACTTTCTTTTCATTGTTCTTGTTCATTTCGTCAATCTTTTTTAAAAGGTGTCCATCAGCAAATGGTCCCTTTTTGAGTGATCTACCCATGAATTAAATCCTCCTTTACTAATTGTCTATGATGCGTACATCATAATCTGTACGCTTTCACAGACTATATAATATTTATTTAGCATTTCTTGCACGAACAATATATTTGTTAGATTGTTTATTTTTCTTTCTTGTCTTATAACCAAGAGCTGGTTTACCCCAAGGTGTCATTGGACTTGGACGACCGATAGGAGTTCTACCTTCACCACCACCATGTGGATGGTCATTAGGGTTCATAACAGAACCTCTTACTGTTGGTCTGATTCCCATATGACGTTTTCTTCCTGCTTTACCAATGTGCACTAACTCATGGTCAATGTTACCAATTTTACCAATTGTAGCTTTACATTCAATAGGTAAAAGTCTCATTTCGCCTGAAGGTAATTTAACTGTTGCATATTTACCTTCTTTAGCCATAAGCTGAGCTTCCATACCTGCTGCACGAACTAATTGTCCGCCTTTTCCAGGTTTCATTTCAATATTATGAATTACAGCACCGATAGGCATATTCTTCATTGGTAAACTATTACCTAAACTAACTTCTGCTTCTGCTCCACTCATAACAGTATCGCCTACTTTTAAGCCTAAAGGAGCAAGAATATATCTCTTTTCTCCATCTGCATAATTTAATAATGCGATATTTGCTGTTCTGTTTGGATCATATTCTATTCCTACAACTTTTGCAGGAACTCCATCTTTATTACGTTTGAAATCTATTATTCTATATTTCTTTTTATGTCCACCACCGATATGACGTACAGTGATTTTTCCCTGTCCATTTCTTCCAGCTGTTTTCTTTATATGAACAACTAATGATTTCTCAGGCTCTTTTTTTGTTATTTCAGAAAAATCTGAAACTGTCATATGTCTTCTTGATGGTGTATATGGACGATATCTTTTGATGGCCATTTGTTCCACTCCTCTCAAACACTTTTAAACTTACAACTTATCCGTGTGTTTCTTATATATAAGTCAACACTAAGTATTGACCTTTTCTATTTATTGCATACCTTCAAACAATTCAATTTCTTTGCTTGCCTCTGTAAGTTTAACGATTGCTTTCTTATATTTAGCAGTCTTTCCAGAAGTAGCTCCTCTTCTCTTTGTTTTTCCGTCATAATTCATTGTATTTACTTTATCAACTTTTACGCCTTCAAACATTTTTTCTACAGCTTCTTTAATTTGACCTTTTGTTGCACTTGGGTGTACAATAAAAGTATATTTTTTCTCAGCCATAGCATTCATACTTTTTTCAGTAATAACAGGTTTTTTAATTACATCATAATATTTAATATCTGCCATTATGCGTACACCTCCTCAATTTTCTGAACAGCTTCTTTTGTAACTACACAAGTATCATACTTTAATAAATCATAAGTATTGATTGTATTTACAGATGCTGTTTCAACACCATAAATATTTCTTGCTGATAAAACTACATTCTTATCGTCATTAGCCATTACTACCAATGCTTTTTCAACATTAAGTGCATTTAATACTTTAACCATTTCTTTTGTTTTAATTTGGTCTAATTTTAACTCATCAAGAACAATAAATTTATTATCTGCTACTTTTGTTGTTAAAGCTGATTTAAGAGCCAATCTTTTTACTTTTTTGTTTAATTTGAATGAGTAATCTCTTGGCTTTGGAGCAAATACTACACCACCGCCAACCCATTGTGGTGAACGAATAGAACCTTGTCTTGCTCTACCTGTTCCTTTTTGTTTCCATGGCTTTCTTCCACCGCCACGTACTTCTGCACGAGTTTTTGCACTCTGTGTTCCCTGTCTTTTGTTTGCAAGATATTGAACAACTGCCTGGTGCATTACATGCTCATTTACTTCTACTCCAAAGATTGCATCATTTAATTCAATTTCGTCAACCTTTGCTCCGCTCATATTATATACAGCAACTTTTGCCATTTGTGTTTTCCTCCTTTCGTAAAGTTTTATTATGCCTTCACGCTATCTTTTACCATTAAAAGAGCACCCTTAGGTCCTGGAACAGCTCCCTTAATTAATAATAAATTCTTTTCAGCATCTACACGTACTACTTCAAGATTTTGTACTGTTACATTTACAGCTCCCATATGAGATGGCATATTTTTACCTTTCATAACGTGTGATGGTGTTGCAGAAGCTCCCATAGAACCTACTACTCTATGTGACTTAGAACCATGACCCATAGGTCCTCTGTGCTGATTGTATTTTTTGATAACACTTGCGTAACCATGTCCTTTTGAAACACCACTTACATCTACTTTATCACCTGCTGTAAATACATCTGCTTTAAGTTCTGCTCCTACTTCATAATTAGCCGCATCTTCTAATCTGAACTCTTTAAGAGTTTTCTTAGCTTCAACATTAGCTTTTGCAAAATGTCCTTTTTTAGGTTTATTTACTTTCTTTTCTTTAACTTCACCAAAGCCAACCTGAATTGACTCATATCCGTCATTTTCCATTGTTTTTTTCTGAACTACAACACATGGTCCTGCTTCTAATACTGTTACAGGTATTAAAACTCCATTTTCGCTGAAAATCTGTGTCATACCGATTTTCTTAGCCATAATTGCTTTCTTCATACTGCACCTCCTAAACTCTACAGCGGATTGCCGCACTAAACGGTAATCATTCTAGGTCATATAAGTTTCTTTTTCCTTATATAAACCGTTACGGGATTAATTACATCAATTTTAATGTTATGTCTACACCAGCTGGTAAGTCTAAACGCTGTAATGCGTCAACTGTCTTTGGTGTTGGCACAAGGATGTCAATTAGTCTTTTGTGTGTTCTTCTCTCAAACTGCTCTCTAGAATCTTTGTATTTATGAACTGCTCTCAATATTGTTACTACCTCTTTCTTAGTAGGCATTGGGATTGGTCCACTTACTTTTGCTCCTGTTTTTTTAGCAGTTTCAATTATCTGACCAGCTGACTGATCTATTAACTCGTGGTCATATGCTTTAAGACTAATTCTAATTTTCTGATTTGCCATAAAAAAAGCCGCCTCCTTTTCGCACTATTCCTTTCAGTACGACAAGCGGTGACTGTACATCTTTCTCTGCTCATAATTACGATTTACATAATTAGACACAGTACTCTCCTTTAATTAAGAAGAACTTTTTTCGATATAGTACAGTGACTTGTCGCCCGGTTTCTTGAACTGGACATTGCTCCTCAGGAAAACCCACATCAGTGGCAACCTCCTGTATCAACGCTCTTAATGTCACAACAGTAATGATTATACACTATCTTTTTTTCTTTTGCAAGAGTTTTTTTCATTTTTTGCAAATTATTTTTAGATAAATAAAATAATATTTCGATATCATTTTTGTGCAAATTGTACATTGCTTTATCAAAATATTACTAAAAAAAATATTTACTTTTTATTTTCCATCAACTATAATTTTATTCAAGGGGAAAACTTTTGCGGTTCAAGCAATTTTTTCACTACCTCAAGTATTGGATTAATATAATAAATGTATAATGAAAGGAATGATATAAATGAATACTGCCTTCTTAGAAGAAGCCCAAAAAACTCCTTCTACCAAACTTCCTAGTAAAATAATAGATAATTTTTCACAAAAAGGTTATGATGAAATAAAAGATGCCAAACTTCATTTAGATGATACAAGTACACGTGCTACAAACAGCATTGCTTATACATATGGCAATGATATTTTTGTTCAAAATTCTTATGCAAATAACGAAGATGTATTGTCACATGAGGCAGGACACGTTATACAACAAATGAGAGTAGGTGTATCTCCAAGCTCCTATTCAAATATAATTAACACCGATGAAGCCCTCGAAAATCAGGCTAATGATATAGCTTTCGGAGATTTAGAACTTAATTCAGGTACTGCCTCAGGAAAAGCAGTCCAAAGACTTATGAGTTTAGATGAATTTAAATCTAAAACTTCACGTTTTATGGCAAAAAGGAATGAAATAAAGACTATTGACCGTCAACTGGAAGCATATAACAACCTAATTGATGGAATAGAAAATTTAGCACAAAATATTATCAATAATCCTATGCCATTTTTCAGCTCAATTCTTGCTGGTATTACAAGTCTTTATGATGCTTGTAAAGCCTACAAAGGAAAACGAAATATATCTGAACTTCAAGCTCAAGTAAGTCAAGAAAAAACCGCTGCTGAACGTGTTATAGAAATTATACAATACTCTAATAATATGGTATCTGAAAAAGCATATAAAAGCAACTCTCAAAAATCAGCTGCTGAACAAACAAAAGTTATACGTTCAAGATTTTTTACTGCCAACTGCATAGAACAGGTTTTTAACAAGTATTCAAATGTAGATTTTTGTAAAAAATTAACACCTGCTTTTTCAGCATATTCAATGAATAATGAAGTTGCAAATTCAATAGATATTGAATCTCATACTAATTTCTATCTTGATCTATTTAGAAACACCTTAAACGATGATAATGCACCTGATGCTCTAAAAAATGTTTTAGCAGAAACTCTTGAATTTGCTCCTAATGTTGGTATTGCAGAAAATAGCTATAACAAACAGGCAAATAAATATAAAGAAGGCCGAGGAAAACCAAAATATGATATAAATTTTGCAAATTCCAGCGAAAATTCCATTATTTCTTCTGGTTCTTACCTGCACGAACTTACTCACATAAATGTAGGTGAATCATATGGCAATACATCAATGTTTCTTGGTTTAAGTAACAATGAAGATTATAACAAAGTTTTTACCGAAAGAGTTGCTGCTGTAAAAAATCTTATATCTATCATTAATACAGAGAAAAAATTAGCCGAAGAAGGTAAAAGCGACTTCACTACCACCCATTTAAACTCCGACCTTTTAAGCAAACTTTCTTATGGTATGAATGGTCAAGGAGATAAAACTCCTGAAACGGATAAACTAATTGCTACATATATTCCCAGAATGAAGAATATTTCTTCTGAAAACAACAAAGAAGGAATTTCTGAAGATACTGCCAAAGATTTAACTTCAAAACTTACACAAATATTGGTAGATTTTAACAGTTCTAATAAACAAGATGACACATATGCTATAAATACTACTATTTTAGTAGAATATGATGCGGTTATTAATCAAATGCTTATGTGGTGCTATGGTTGGGGAATACCTAAAAATAATCCTGTGGTTATAGCACTATCCCAAATGGTTCAAAAAGAAGTTGATAGACGAAAAGCAGCACGTCAAAAGCGAGGTATAAATTTAAAAAATCTAAACAAATAAACTTTCTAGACTATAAACGGGAGTACATATAAAATGTCACTCCCACTTTATTATATATATATCCCATACTCTCCAAAATCTTCTCTTATCAATATTTTTCCATCTTTATTATAATTATTTTTTATTGCTTCAACTATATGATAATTTGACATTTTCTTTCCTTCTGACACTGCTATATATGCAGCATTTGTCAAAATTTCCTTTATATTACTTCCAGAAAGTTCAAATTTCTCCGCAAAAAATTCAAAATCCAAATCTTTTTCAGTCTTTGCTTCTTTGGGTAATATACTTTTCCACAGCTTCAAACGAGTCTTAGCATCCGGAAATTCAAAATTTACAATGAATTTTATTCTTCTTTTAAAAGCTTCATCAATATTACCCAAATAATTAGTCGCCAATATACTTATTCCTTCATATTCTTCTAATTTCTGAAGTAAATGAGCTGTCTGTGCATTTGCACTTCTATCATTTGAATCATTCACTTCTGAACGTTTAGCAAATAACGAATCTGCTTCATCAAAAAATAAAATTGCATTAATCTTTTTAGCTCTTTTAAATAACTCTGAAATATTTTTTTCTGTTTCTCCTATATATTTGCTTATCATTTGAGATATATCTATTCTGTACAAATCCATTCCAAGTTCATTCGCTATTACCTGTACTGCCATAGTTTTACCTGTACCTGGCAGCCCAAAAAACATTGCACTTATTCCTTTTCCATAAGGTGTCTTTTTAGCAAAGCCCCATTCTTCCTCTATTATTCTCTTATATTTTATATGATTACATATAAGATTTAATTGTTTTCTCTGCTCATCATTTACAACCAAATCTTCCCATGTAAAACAGGCATTAATCAAAACCGCTTGTTCTCCAAGTTGATTTTCATTATATTTTTTTACAGCTTCAACTATATCTGACTGTTCTATGAAATCCTTACCCATATAAAAAGCATTTATTTGGGCGGTATCCAATACTTTTATTATATTTTCTGAATTTAATATATATTTATTTGCCGTTGTTTCTATATCTATATTTTTATAATTATACCTTTTAATAGCATCTTTCCAAACTGATAATCTTTGATTTGCTGTCAAATCATTAAGTTCTAAAGGAAAAAATGCACTATTTTCAATATTTAATATAAGTTTTTCTTCCGATAGAATAAAAAGCTCATTTGCCATTTTTGCAAGAAATTTTATTATATTTATATGCAGCTCATCATTTTTTACATTATAAAGACATATTACAGCATTACTCAAATAAGACTCTAAAATAATATTTTCTTGAAATTCTCTACATTCTTCTATTTCCTCTAAATCTGCCAAAACTACTGGCATTTCCATTTGTGACATCAATTTTTTTACAAAATCCCTCTTACCTATTCCCTTACTTCCATATATATTAAATATATTAGTTTTACCATTATCTAAATTAGACAATAAATCTTCCATATGATTAAGTTCATATTTAAAAATATAATTTTCCTCAATTTCTTCATAATTATAAAAACATTTTATTGAATTTATATATTTCGATTTTACACAATCACTATTAAACAGATAATTAATTATTCTTTCTTTTACTTTCATTTGGCTTGACAAAGAAAGCTCTTCTCTTGATTTTACTTCAAACAAAAATTTAAATGGATTTTGCTCTATATCAAATATGTACCCCATTTCTTCTAAAGAAATTGTATCTATCATATTATACAATGCAATTATTATTCCTATTGATGGATATTTAAATAAAGGATTATTTTGTAGGACAGAAAAAAGCGTTTCATACTTTTTATCAAAATTTACGGCTACACTTGCCACCAAAAAGAAACACCAAAAATCCCCCAAATCAAATATTTCACAAATATTTCTTATTTTGGTAATTTCTTTAGGTGAAAAATTTTCTCTTCCTTTTATATAATTTTTAGCTTTGATTATCTCTTCTTTATTTTTCTCAGATAATACAACACTTCTTTTGTCCCAACAACTACTTTCCAGCATACCTTTAATATTTTCCGATGACAATGTAATTCCTTTTATATATAATTCTCTAAATTTCACCTTTGCTCCAAAAGCCATAAAAATATACATATCAAGCAATGCAAAGTAATCCAAAATATTTTCTTCAAATGAAAAATATTCTTTATTTTCTTTATTTATATCAAAATATCTCTCAAACATTCCATCAATTTTCATTATTTCACCTCAACTCTAACTTAAGAACTAAATTTTAATATTATTTAAGAAAATACTTTCCCTCTGCCAAAACAAATTTATAATAAAAAAAGCGGATTAAATCCGCCTTTTTATTTTAAGATTGTATTAATCTAATTATTCAATAACCTCTGTAACTGTACCAGAAGCAACTGTTCTAC
>CAZQDT010000088.1:0-9124 GCA_964592005.1 uncultured Eubacteriales bacterium | reverse complement strand
ATAACAGCAGAGTTTACAAAGAAAGAGTATGTAGTAGAAATAAAACAGACAACAGGAGGAACAATAACTTCGGCAAGTGAAACTGTGAAACATGGAGAAAACCAAGCATTTACAATTACACCAGATAGTGGATATGAAATAAAAGATGTACTTGTAAATGGAAAGTCAGTACTTAATGATGTAGTAATGAATGGAGAAAATGGTACTTACACATTAAAAAATGTAACAGATAGCACAAATGAAATAATAGCAGTATTTGGTTTGAAATCTGATACAGATGACAGTGATAATTCAGATGATGATGACTTAGATGACACTGATGATGAGGAAGAACCAAAAAATATTTTAAAAGTAGGAAAAGTAGAAATAGATTATACAATAGATGACAATGGAAATATTTCTATTAATCTTACGGATGATGTAGTAGAGAAACTTTTAAAAGAATCAGAAGATGGATATCTTCATTTTGATTTATCAGAATTTGAGGATGATGGAAGAATAGAATTTAGAATATCAGGTAAGTGGTTTGACGAAGATGGAAGTATTAAAGGTCTTGTAGCAGAAAGATTTTCAACTACAATAATAATAAATGATAAAATGTTTAAAGGATTTGGAATAAAACCAAAAGATGAAATAATTATAGGAATAGAAAAAGGCAGTATCATTATAAGTATGCAAATAAATGGTAAATTTGTTACAGATGTTAATAGAAAAAATCCTTTAAGGATTGAATATGCACATAATATCCGTAAAATCAAAAATTCTGAAAATGTTGTAGCAGTAGAGATAAAAAATGGTAAAGAAATAGTAATTCCTATGTCAATGCTTAATTCTAAAAAAGATGAATTGATTATTATGGCGTCTAATTTTGGAGAATTTGAAGCAGTAGAAAAGAAGGCAAAGAGTTTTACAGATGTGAATGGAAGCTGGGCAAAAGAAAATATAGATTTTGTGACAGCAAGAGAAATTTTCAATGGTATATCAGATACAGAGTTTGCACCAGATATGAAAGTTACAAGAGGAATGTTTGTAACAATCCTTGGAAGACTTTATGGGGCAGAGCTTGACTGTGAACTTAAATTTACAGATGTAAATCCAAATATGTATTATGCACCATATATTGCATGGGCAGCAGAAAATGGAATAGTAAAAGGTATAGGAAATAATTTATTTGAGCCAGACAGAGAAATAACACGTCAGGAAATGGCAGTTATGCTTTTAAATTACATAAAGTTTGTAGACTATGATATAGCTCAAAAAGAAGATAAAATTAAATTCAATGATGAAGCAGATATAGCAGCCTGGGCAAAAGAATCAGTAGAATTTATGCAGGTTGTAGATATATTAAATGGTGTAACAGGAAATAATTTTGCACCACTTGATACAGCAACAAGAGCAGAAGTAGCAACAGCAGTGACAAATTTCATTAAGACATTGATTGAAAATTTCAGTGTTGAAAAGTAATATTTACAAAAAACTTTAAAATAAAAACACAGCTTATAGTGGGCTGTGTTTTTATTTTTTATAAAAAGTTTATAATATAAGGCAAAAATTGGAATAAAATAGTGTTGTTATGTTTTTTGGCGTATAATTTAAGATAACTTTTATCAGAATTATTATTGAATTTTAAAGAGTAACTTATAAATATATTGGTCATGTAAAAATTATTTTATTTCTTACTTGAAAAGGATTTCTATATGTTATATACTATTAATAAGTTTTTAAATTAAAGATATTGTGCAGTTTTTATATAAAAAATTTATAAAAATTGTCATATCTCACAGAAATTAATTTGGTTTGAAATATTTTTTATTTATTAAGGGAGGTTTTTGTAGATGGCAAAGTTGATTATTAATGCAGATATTGTTAAAGGAAAAATTAATAAAGAAATATATGGACATTTTTCAGAACATCTTGGAAGATGTATTTATGAGGGTATTTGGGTAGGAGAAGACTCTCCTATTCCTAATACAAGAGGAATGAGAAATGATGTAATAGAAGCTTTAAAGAAAATGAAAGTTCCTGTGTTAAGATGGCCGGGAGGTTGTTTTGCAGATGAATATCATTGGAAAGATGGTATTGGACCAAAAGAAAACAGAAAAAAAATGGTCAATACTAACTGGGGTGCTGTAGTAGAAGATAACAGTTTTGGAACTCATGAATTTTTGGATTTTTGTGAATTAATTGGTGCAGAGCCTTACATAAATGGAAATCTTGGAAGCGGTACAGTACAAGAAATGCAGGAATGGGTAGAATATATGACTTTTGATGGAGAGTCACCTATGAGTAATCTTCGTAAAGAAAATGGAAGAGAAAAACCTTGGAAGATTAAATATTTTGCAGTAGGAAATGAAAACTGGGGTTGCGGTGGTTCAATGCTTCCTGAATATTATGCAGATGAATATAGAAGATATTCTACATTTGTAAAAAATTACGGGGAAAATAGAATTTATAAGATAGCCTGTGGTCCTAATGCTGGAGATTATCGTTGGATGGAAGTTCTTATGCAGAAAGCTGCAAGGAATATGAATGGAATAAGTCTTCACTATTATACAACAGGAGATAGATGGGAAAATAAAGGTTCTTCTACTGTATTTGATGAAAAAGACTGGTTCAAGACTATGAAAAATGCTTTGCTTATGGAAGAATTTGTAGAAAAACATTCTACAATAATGGATAAATATGACCCAGATAAAAAAGTAGGATTGCTTTTTGACGAATGGGGAACATGGTTTGATGTAGAACCGGGTACAAATCCAGGATTTTTGTATCAGCAAAATACATTAAGAGATGCCTGTGTTGCAGCTATGGGACTTAATATATTCAATAATCATTCTGATAGAATAAAAATGGCAAATATAGCACAACTTGTAAATGTACTTCAGGCACCTATTCTTACAGAGGGCGAGAAGATGGTACTTACACCTACATATCATGTATTTGAAATGTATAATGTACATCAAGATGCACAGTTGTTAGATGCAAATTTGACAAATGAAGATTATGAATTTGAGGGACAGAAACTTCCTAAAATTAATTGTAGTGTTTCTAAAGACGAAGATGGAAAGATACATATATCGTTATGTAATATAGCACATAATGATACTGCTGAAGTGGAGTGTGATTTGAGAGGTACAAAAGTTTCTAAATTAAATGTAAGAAGACTTACATCTGATAAAATGAATGTACATAACACATTTGAATCACCTGAAAATATTAAACCAGAAGAATTGGGAAGTTTTGAAATTAAAGATAATAAATTTACAATAAAAATGCCTGCAATGTCAGTTGCGGTGCTTACTTTAGAATAATTATGGAAGAAAAAATATGTAATTGTAAAATTCCTAAAAATATAAGTTTTGAAGAAATACAGGAAACGATAGAAGATTATATAAATTCTTTAGATGAAGATGAATGTGTTTCCGATGCTATTTATGAAGAACGTTTAAATTTTTGTAATCAGTGTGATGGTTTATATGGAGGGGCTACATGTAAATTTTGTGGCTGTTTTGTATTGGTGCGAGCCAAAAAGAAAAATATGTATTGCCCTTATCCATCAAATATAAAATGGAACAAAATAGTTGACTAGATAAGTTTGCGGGGGTAATTGGATGGGCGAATATTTGATTGATTTAACAGATATGCACAAAGATATTGAAATAAGGGATTATGGTTTTAAAGGTGCATCGCCAGATGGTACTACACTGGAAATGAATAATAAATATTTTGTAAAAAATGGAAAACCTTGGTATCCGGTTATGGGAGAGTTTCATTTTTCAAGGTATCCTCAAAAATATTGGGAAGAATCTCTTTTAAAAATGAAAGCCGGCGGGGTACAAATAGTGGCTACATATGTATTTTGGATTCATCATGAAGAAATACGTGGAAAATATGATTGGAGTGGACAGAGAAATTTATCCAAATTTATTAAACTCTGCCATAAATGTGGATTATATGTACTTCTTCGTATTGGACCTTGGGCACATGGAGAATGTAGAAATGGTGGTTTTCCTGATTGGCTTATGGCAAGAAATGATTTTAAACTTAGATCTAATAATGCGAAATATTTTGAATTTGTTAAAAAATTTTATAAAAATATATTTAAACAGGTAAAAGGTGAACTTTTTAGAGATGGTGGACCTATAATAGGTGTACAGCTTGAAAATGAATTTGGTCATGTTGGTGGTTTGAGAGGAGAACATGGAAAAAGTCATATAAGTACATTAAAAAAGATAGCTCAAAATGTAGGATTTGATGTTCCTTTTTACACTACTACTGGCTGGGGTGGCGGAATAGTAGTAGATGGAGAAACTATTCCTGTACAGGGAGCTTATGCAGATGCACCATGGTCTTCAAGTCTTAAAGAGTTACCTAAATCAGAAGAGTTTATATTTGATAGTCCTAAGTGTGATACAAATATAGCTTCAGATTTAAAAGTAGGAAAAAATACAGAATTTACATATGATGTGAGTGCATATCCATATCTTACGGCTGAACTTGGTGGAGGTATACAAGTAACACAACATAGACGTCCGATTATATCAGCAGAAGATACACAGGCTATGGCATTTACTAAGCTTGGTTCAGGTGCTAATCTTTTAGGATATTATATGTATCATGGCGGTACTAATCCTAAAGGAAAGTTAAGTACCCTGCAAGAGTCAAAAATTACAGGTTATTATAATGATTTACCAGAGTTTTCATATGATTTTCAAGCACCTATAAGAGAATATGGACAGGTTTCAGATACATATAAACATTTAAAACTTTTACATATGTTTTTGGCTGATTTTGGTAAAGAAGTAGCACAGACAGAAGTTTATATACCGGAGGAGAGTGCTAAAAAAGCAGATGATACAGAAAATTTGCGTATTGCGGTAAGATTTAATAAAGACAGTGGATTTGTATTTTTAAGCAATTATCAAAGAAGACTTAATTTAACAAATAAAGAAGATTTAGACATAGTAATTCAAAACAAATTAGAAAGATTTGATTTTGAAAATATAAAGCTTTTAAATGGAAGAACAAAAATTATGCCTTTTAATATGGATTTATCAGGTTTTTGTTTGTTATCCACAGAAGCACAGCCACTTTGTTGTTTGAATAAGAATACATATGTTTTTTGGGCATACGAAGATGAGGAAATTTCCTATAATTTTGATGATGAACAGATAGAAGATATTGAAATCAAGGATACACAAAGTCCATTGCCTCAACTTAAATGTATTACTAAAGATGGAAAAGAAATTAATATTTATACAATAAGTAGAGAAGATGCTATAAATTCATGGAAAGTAAATATAAAGGGTAAAGAAGTGCTGCTTATAACGCAAGCGGATGTCATAAGTAGTGATGATGTATTAAGATTTGCATCTAAATCAGTAAATAATGTTGTGTTGGCAACAGAGGATATTAGTGATATTTTAGGAAATTATTTTGAAGAGGAAAAATATGGATTTAAGTCATATATATTAAATTTTGCTGAAAATGATGTTAAAGTATCTTACAAAGAAGTCAATAGACTTTATGATGGAACAAAGGTATATGAAATAGAGGTTAAGGGCAAAATTGGAAAAGAAGTAAATGATTTATTCCTTAATATTGATTTTGCAGGTGAAAGTGCAAAATTATTTATAAAGGATGAAATTGAGGCAGACTGGTTCTATACAGGTCTTACATGGAGCATAGGACTTAAAAGATTTAAGAAATTTAATAAATTAAGATTGGAAGTAAAACCATTACATCAGAAAGCCAATATTTACTTTGAAAAAGAACCTCAATATAATAATTGTATAGCGTGCGATATAGAAAAAATGGAATTAATAACAGAATATGTTAAAACAATTCAGAAATGAGGAATTTTATGAAAAGAGAGGAAATACAGATAAGAGACCCATTTATATTACCAGTGAAAGAAGAAAATAAATATTATTTGTATGGTACTACTGATAAAAATTGTTGGGGTGATGAAGCAACAGGTTTTGACGCTTACAGCAGTACGGATTTAGAAGAATGGGAAGGACCATTTGAAGTGTTTAGACCAGAGAAAGGATTTTGGGCAGACAAAAACTTTTGGGCACCTGAGGTATACCAGTATAATGGAAGTTTTTATATGTTTGCCAGTTTTAAAAAAGACGGTATACATAGAGGAACTCAGGTACTTAAAGCTGAAAGTCCTAAAGGTCCGTTCAAACCTGTTTCAGATATGCCAGTTACCCCGGATGACTGGGAGTGCCTTGATGGTACATTATATGTAGATGAAGATGAAAATCCTTGGATAGTATTTTCGCATGAATGGGTTCAGGTGGCAGATGGGGAAATATGGGCAATGCCTTTAAATAAAGATTTGACAAGAGCAATAGATTATCCGTTTTTACTTTTCAAAGCTTCACAGGCCTTATGGACAAAAGGTGGAAATCATACTTTTGCAGAAAATGAACAGGGAGAAATGGTGAAACTTCCTAATGATGGAAATTTATCCAAGATTGTAGGAGATTTAAGAGTTTTGTATAAAAATTCTTCCATACTTTGTGATAATGATGAAGAATTTTTGAATAGAATAAAGATAGTAGAAAAATCGGTATATGTTACAGATGGACCATATATTTATAAAACTCAAAAAGGTGAACTTCTTATGCTTTGGTCAAGTAGAGGTGAAGAAGGATATGCTATGGGTATAGCACGTTCTGAAAGTGGGGATATAACAGGACCTTGGAAACATCAGAAAACCCCACTTTATGGAAAAGATGGTGGTCATGGAATGATATTTAAGACCTTTGATGGAAAATTGATGTTTACAATACATTCTCCTAATAAAACACCTAATGAAAGACCGGTGTTTATAGAAATAGATGAAGTAGATGGAAGGCTTGTAAGGATTTAATTTAGTATAATTTAAGCAGGTTTAAATATAATTTAAGCCTGTTTTTTTATTGGAAATAAAACTATTTATAGAGTACAGGCACAGGCTGTTTGTACATTTCATAGTATATTTTGAAAAGTAATTTTTGGGAGGCTATGTTATGTGTGGAATAGCAGGTTTTGTTGATTTTAAAAATAATATAGTTGATAAAATTGACATTATAGAAAATATGACACAGACTATAAGTCACAGAGGACCAAATGAAGAAGGTTATTATATTTCACAAACTGCACTTTTAGGTCATAAGAGGTTGACAGTAGTAGACCCTGATGGTGGTAAACAGCCTATGCAGAAAAATTTTGGTCAAAAGAAATATGTAATAGTTTACAATGGCGAATTGTACAACACAGATACAATAAGGAAAATTTTACAGGGAAAAGGTCATAAATTTGAATCGTATTCAGATACGGAAGTAGTTTTGACTTCTTATATTGAGTGGGGAGCAGATTGTTTAAAATATTTCAATGGAATTTATGCTTTTGCGGTATGGAGTGAAGAAGAAAAGATTTTGTTTATTGCTAGAGATCATTTGGGGGTAAAACCATTATTTTATAATTATAATGATGATAGAATTATATTTGGTTCAGAGATAAAAGTTTTGCTTGCACATCCTGATATAACTCCGGAATTAGATGAAGAAGGACTTTGTGAAATCTTCGGACTTGGTCCGGCGAGAACATTGGGTACTGGAGTTTTTAAGGGTGTAGAGGAAATAAAAGCAGGTCACTATATTATTGTAAATGAAAATGGTCTATATGAGGAAGAATATTGGGATTTAAAAGATGAAAAACATGAAGAGGATATTGAAGAAACAGCAGAAATGCTTAGAAAAATATTGGTTGATTCTGTAAAAAGACAGTTAGTAGCAGATGTACCATTATGTACTTTTTTATCGGGCGGTCTTGATTCAAGTGCAATTTCAGCAATAGCAGCAGAAGAATTTAAAAAGCAGGGTAAGCAGCTTCATACTTATTCTATAGAATATGTAGATAATGATAAATATTTTAAATCCAGTGATTTTCAACCTGAGGCGGACCCAATTTGGACTGAAAAAATGGTAAGCCATATAGGTTCACAGCATAAAATAATATATGTAGATACTCCTCAACTGGCACAAAGTCTTAAAGATGCTGTAATAGCAAATGATTTGCCGGGTATGGCAGATGTAGATTCTTCGATGCTGCTTTTGTGCAAAGAGGTAGCAAAAGAAAATACTGTAGTTTTAAGTGGTGAATGTGCAGATGAAATTTTGGGAGGATATCCATGGTATTGGAAAGAAGAATTTATAAATGCAAATACTTTTCCTTGGTCACAAGCCGTAAAAGAAAGACGTGAAATTCTTTCGGGAGATTTTGCGAAACTTCCATTGGAAGAATACGTAGATAATAAATATAAAGAAACAATTAGTAAAGTTTCAAAACTTGATTATGAAACAGAAAGAGAACATCGTCTTAGAGAAATTTATTATCTAAATCATAAATGGTTTATGGTAACTCTTTTAAATAGAAAAGACAGAATGAGTATGATAAATGGACTTGAAGCAAGAGTACCATTTTCTGACAGAATGCTTGTAGAATATTCATGGAATATTCCTCCAATGATGAAATACTATAATAACAGAGAGAAAGGTTTATTGAGAAAAGCTTTAAAAGGAATTTTACCTGATGATGTAATTGAAAGGAAAAAGAGTCCTTTCCCTAAGACACATAATCCTCAATATACAAAAACGGTTCAGGCAATGATGACAGAAATTTTAGAAAATAAAAATTCTCCATTGTTACAACTTGTGAACAAAAAACATTTGGAGGAGTTGACATTGACGGGTGGAAGTTCATTTGTAAAACCTTGGTATGGTCAGCTTATGACAGGACCACAATTGTTGGCATATTTCATACAGGTAAATACATGGCTTGAATTATATAAAGTAAAAATTTTATAGATAAAAGTGTAAAAGTCTGTTGTAAGGAATTAGATGTGACAGCAGGAAAAACGCATGAACAAAAAAGTATTGCAAAATAATATATAAAGCAATATTAAAGGTAACGAAAATTTTGCTCAAATCGCAAAAGTTTTCATATTGAATTAAAATAAACAAATTTAATTTCATAATTAATTATTTGTTTATTTAAAATTGCATTATATTAAAGTTTTTGTACATTCTGTAAGAAATATTAAAAAACATCGGTACTTAAATAGAAAGAC
>CAZQDT010000087.1:0-9208 GCA_964592005.1 uncultured Eubacteriales bacterium | reverse complement strand
CCCTAACTGAAACCGTTTGTTTACGCATTGTTTACACAGAATTTGGGAAGGGATTGCTGTTATTAAGCCAATTTGGAGTAATATCATGTACTCTCTGTTTTGCATAAGCTATCGCATCGTCGTAAATAATTTGTGTTTTTGCGACAAAATAGATTGTGATTATAAGCATGGATTACAAGTACACTCTAACACTTCCAATCTCAACTCTGACACTAGTAAGGGGTTAATTCTAATATTTTTAATGCCAACTCTGACACTAAGCTTATTAAATCAGCTCTAAATAACACCTTATATTCTACCCAAACCTTGTATATGTCGCAAATAATTTATATTTTGCGACAAAATAGATTGTAATGACTAGTATAGAGGACAATATTTGGACGGCAATTCAAGCCAAAGGAAGGGGAAGTATTTTCTTTACCTCCGATTTTACTTCATACGGTGAAGTAAAGGCGGTCGGCAAAAGTCTTGAACGGCTAACCGCAAAAGGCGAAATCGTCCGTCTAGCAAGAGGCATATACACATATCCCGAGATTGATACGGTCTTGGGACTTGGTGTATTGATGCCATCAATAGAGCAGATTGCCGAGACTATAGCCCGCAGGGACAAAACACGAATAGTGCCGACTGGTATTTATGCTATGAACAAATTAGGAATATCTACCCAAGTTCCAATGAACGTAGTTTATCTGACTGACGGTGCACCACGTAAGGTAAGCCTTGGAAACGGTCGCTCAATACAGTTCAAATACACGACTCCAAAAAATCTTTCATTCACAAATCCGCTTGCAATGCTTGTTACGTTTGCTCTGAGAGAAGTAGGGAAAGATAATGTAACCGATGATATTGCCAAGCAAATCAAGAATGTGCTTCAGAAAGAACAAAAGGAGAAAGTACTGGCAGACGAAGCACTTATGCCGGCATGGATAAGAACCTTTACAAGACAAGCGTATGAATAATTACTTTCAACTATCCAAGGAACAACAGCAAATGGTACTTACCCAGGCAGCCAACAAGACGGGGTTGCCAGTGCAAGCCATTGAGAAAGACTTATGGGTAACAGTAGTCCTACAAATGGTATTCACATTATCTATAGCCAATCATCTTATATTTAAGGGTGGTACATCTCTTAGTAAAGTGTGGAAAGTGATATGCCGCTTCTCGGAGGATATAGACTTGGCCATAGATCCTTCCATTTGGGGCTTTGAGGGAGACTTGACAAAAAAGCAGATTAAGCGTCTGCTCAAGGCTTCATCCGTCTTTGTGCGTGATGAACTTTGCCAATCATTAAAAGAGGCAGTTACTGAAACCTATATGGATAAATGGCTACAAGTGGAAGCCGACCCTGACGGCGAGGGTGATGGAACATACCCAGAGCCAAGAGTGATACACATTCGTTATAAATCTCTTTTTGATGAGGATTTACCTTATTTACATTCGGAAGTAAAACTGGAGGTTGGTGCTCGTTCTTTACTTGAACCTACAGCAGAAGCGGCTATAACAAGTGTTTTAGAAGACGCATTACCTATCAATACAACAATCAAGCAGGTTCTGATACCTACAGCCTTAGCTGAGAAGACATTTCTTGAAAAGGCGTTCTTGTTGCATGAGTTGTTTTCGTCTCAATTTTCTAGGGAGGCAAATCGCAAATCTCGTCATCTGTATGACTTGGCACAAATGATGAACACCGACATTGCAGCACGGGCTATTGCCAACGACGAACTTTGGAATACAATACACCATCATCGTGAATTATTCACCAGCATGAGTGGAGTAGATTATACTTCCGACATTCGCAAACGTATAAGGTTGTTACCTCCCGATGATGTCATTGATGATTGGCGCAATGACTACAAGGATATACAATCGTCTATGATATACGGTGAAAAGCCATCGTTCGAAGACTTGAGGGGAAAGATGGAGGAACTTGAAAATATGTTTCATACATAGTATGATATAAAATTACTTTTGTCACATGAATATCCCACAGTCACGATTATTAAGCACTATTAGACTTGGTAAAATATTTGCGAATACGGTAGCAACGTATAAATATTTTTGGTTTCTCTCAATTTTGCAGATTCACGCAAAAACAGAGGAACTACGTATTGACGTGTGGAATATTGTTATTAGAATGATTGCCAATGCTTGGTATCCGATACACTATTTCCGTTTGTCATTCGGTAAGAGCGATTCTCTTTTTAACATTGTGATAGAGCTGCAGAAGATAACGGGTATTCCCATTGATGCAGATGTTGAGACTATTTGTGCTTCATTGCGTGATAGGCTGAAGGATGTTCAGACGAAGAGTCGTTTGAGGATTCTTACTTTCAATGTGCCTTATCGTTTTCTTCGTCCTTGGATTAACACATCTGACGACAAGGAAATGGTGGATCGTTCACAGACATTGGAGAACGATTGTTTATATGCTCTTTATAAGGATGATGCAGAGTTCTATATAATACTTAATCCTGCATGGGATTTGTATCTACACAATCATTATAATATTTTGATGGACTTTGCTTATTGGAATCTAACTCAATTTCTACAGGTGCGTAATCCAAATGTGCCGGCAATCTCCAATAAGTTGATAAAGCCTGAGAAACGTGATTCACTTTCTAATCAACATCGTTATTGGGATATGGTTATAAATCTTGGTGGCCCTATTCAATGTTTATATACGGGGAAAAATATATCAGGGTAATTATGCCTTAGACCACTTCTTACCTTGAACCTTTGTATCCCATAACTTAAATTGGAATTTGGTACCGTCTGACGGAAACATAAATTCTTCAAAAAGCAATAAACTCCCCGATTTGAATATATATCTTCGCAAACTGGCAGATATACAACATCGTTCGTTGCGCATATGTGTCAATGCTCACAAAACACCTAAGACACTTGAAGATTATCTTTCATTAGGATATACACCATGCGAATTGGCAGATATGAGTGACAACCAATTTATGGAGATATATGAAAGAACATTCAAACCGATGAATCAGATAGCCTCAATATGGGTTATGACACATGGAAATATGACTGAATATGGAAATAGAAAGAATCAATCATCCCTATCTTACCGCTATTAAGCGTACAGATATTTCAGTGCCTACAAAGTATTTGTTGAAACATGACTTGCTTAAAGGTCACATTCTTGACTATGGATGCGGTTTCGGTTTTGATACCGATGAACTTAAAAGACAAGGATATGACATTACTGGATATGATTACTACTATCGTCCGGATTATCCAGAAGGAAAGTTTGATGCCATAATTTGCAATTATGTGCTGAATGTGTTGGAACCGTACGCACAGGCCGAGGTAATGATGAATGTCACCAATCTTTTAAAGCCACAAGGGACGGCATTCTTTACTGTTCGTAGAGACTTGAAAGAAGAAGGCTTCCGACTACATGCCATTCATAAGCAATACACTTACCAATGCAATGTTCGTTTGCCTTTCCCAAGTCTTATATGCAATAGTAGTTATGAACTATATCAATATAATCATTTTAACAAACTAACTCGAAAGGAAAGAGAGAAATGCCCTTTCTGTCGTCTTTCAAGACGTGTAGAAGTAATTTGCGAAACAGCCACTTGTGTGGCTTTCTATGACGGTTATCCGGTATCTCCAGGTCATGCACTGATCATTCCCAAACGTCATGTCGCATCATACTTTGACCTCACTATCCATGAAAAAGAAGCAATGAATGTAATGCTTCAATATGTGAAGCAAAAAATAGACGAACGGTATCATCCCGATGGATATAATATAGGTATTAATGTAAATGAGGCTGCAGGACAGTCTGTTTTTCATGTTCACATGCATATTATCCCTCGCTACAAAGGTGACGTGAAGAATCCCAAGGGCGGAGTGAGGGGAGTAATACCTAACAAACAAAAATATTAGAATATGAACTGGAAAGTGTTTGGATTAAAGTATGATAAACGAGAAGAATGGGCATTTGAGCAAATGTCCTATCTGCTTTTCTGCGCAGAACATAATAACCGGATTGGACTTTTCCGCTATAAGAATCAAGCTGGAATAGAAACAGAACCGTTGGTTAAGGACGGTAAAACGCTTGGATTTCAATCCAAATACTACACAACTTCTATTGCAACCAACAAAGGGGGATATTATCGACTTCATCAAAAAGGCGAAGAGAAAAAATGAGAATATTGATGAATTGTATTTCTACATCAATCAAGAATTCTCAGAAAGCACTGCGAAAAATCAGAAGAAACCGAAATATCAACAAGAAATCGAAAACACTGCGGAGAATCTTGGTATTAAACTTATTTGGCGTGTCCCGAGTCATCTTGAACTGCAATTGTCTTTTCCGGAAAATAATTACATTTTCGACCTTTTTTCAACCTGAATCCTAATGAGGGGAAATTGATAGACGATATAGTTGCGCATAATGAGAATATTTTGAAAGATATTCAAACCGAAATCTCGTTTGATGGGCAAAAAATCAAAATCGACAGAAAGGCGATAATTGAAAATATTGGCAAGAACTGTCGAGAGCATAAAAACATCATAATCTCTGGTGAGGGAGGCTGTGGTAAGACGGCAATATTCAAAGACTTTTATGCGGAAAACGCGAAGGCTTTTCCGATATGTGTTTTCAAGGCGAATGAATTGAACGTCAGGAATGTCAATGATATTTTTCGATTCGCTGATAATTATACCTTGTCACAATTTTGCGAAGCTTACAAGAATGAACAGATAAAACTATTTGTCATTGATTCGGCAGAAAAACTTGCAGAGATTAGTGATTTCGATGTAGTAAGCAATCTAATCAAAGAACTTACGAAACATGGATGGAGCATAATCTTTACAACCAGATATGTTTATCTGAATGATTTGACATTTTGTATAAAAGACGTTTTTCAAATTCCTTTTGACGTGTGTGATGTATCGCTACTGGAGGCTGATAAACTGACATCAATAGCAAAGAAATTTAGATTTCAATTACCGAACAATTTGAATTTTCTGGATCGTCTAAGAAATCTTTTCTACCTAAGAGAATATATCCTATATTATCAAGATATAAACAAACAGGGTAATTACAAGGAATTTATAGACGTCCTTTGGAGGAAGCGCATAATGGGGACTGTCATAAAAGACAATTTGCACATTGAGCGCGAGAGATGTATGATAAAGATTGCCATGGAAAGGTGCGATGAAGGCCGGTTTTATATCGGAGCCACGCACATGCCCCAGCACGCATTATTTATGCTGAAACAGGATGAGATACTTGGCTATGACGATTCTCATGGCGGATATTTCATCACTCACGACATATACGAAGAATGGACATTGAGAAAGATTGTCTCGCGCGATTTCCAAAACTATATGAGCGTGAAGGATTTCTTTGAGACATTGGGGACATCTTTGCCTATCCGCAGGGCATTTAGACTGTGGTTGTCTGAATGCTTATCTGAGCCCCCACAGGAGATAGACGATTTCATTAAGGAATCACTTTCAAATGACGAATTGACGGAATTCTGGATAGATGAACTTTGGGTATCGGTTTTGTTGTCAGATTCCTCATCTTCTTTCTTTGAGCGATTTGAAAAAGATATTATTTCAGACGATTATAAATTGTTGAAACGGATTCTGTTCCTTCTGCGGATTGCATGTGTTGATACATCAGCAAGTCTTGGCTTTGAAACAATCACTCCCAAAGGGCGAGGATGGGAGGATGTTATATACTTGGTTTATAGACACAGGAAGGATTTTCTTAATAAAAACATGAACCATGTATTGCCAGTCCTTGCTGATTGGTGCAACTATAACAAAGTTGGTAGGACAACACGGGAAACTGGTCTATTGGCATTGAGCATTATTCAGCAAACAGAAACGAAAGAACACTTTTACATTTACGGTGATTTAGAAGAAAAGATTCTGAAAATAGTGTTTGATGCAGCTGGCGAAATAAGAAATGAATTAAAGGACATATTTGACAGAGTTGTTGCAAACCATTGGGTAGGGCACATGGATCCGTACGAAGGGTTGTGTACAAAAATTCTGGAGAAACCATATCTTGCAGTAGAATTAATAAAGGTGCTGCCGATGTCTGTAATTCAAATATGCGATTTGTTCTGGAAGAACAATCGGGATGAAGATGATTTTGGATATGCTAGCATAGGTCTTAATCACGAATACGGTTTAACGGATAACTATAAATTAGACTGTTTCCCTGCAAGTGCTAATCAAACACCTATAACATGGTTGCTTCAAGTGGCTTTTAAGGAAACTCTTGATTTTGTCATTTCTTTTGCAAATGAAACAGTAGAAAAATATAAGCATTCAGAATATGGACTGGAGAACGTTAAAGAAATCACGCTTCATATTGGCGAGAAGGAAGTTCGTCAATATGTTAGCAATGCTATTTGGGGGATGCATCGTGGAGTCGTCGGTCCTGTCGTTCCATATTTGCTTCAATCTGTACACATGGCTTTGGAAAAGACCTTGTTAAAAATTGCACAAAGTCTTGATTCAAGCATCGTCAAAAATATACTTATAAATATTCTTGTTCATTCAAGATCCGCATCGCTCACTTCTCTCGTTTGTAGTGTCGTGCTTGCATATCCTGAGAAATTCAGTGACATTGCCTTGATACTTTTCAAAACAATAGAACTATTTCATTTTGACAGTATAAGGCAATTAAATGAATTCCAAGCAAAATCTAATTATTCAATTGGGTATGGATTGAACAAAATCAATGATGTTCTGTATACAGATGAAAGACTGAAAACATGTGAGGAGAAATTCAGAAACACTTGTTTGGAGAGTATTTTCCTAAATTATCAATACTTCGGAGTTAAAGGCTTTTCAGAAGAGCAGAATACGGAACTTATCAACAACATCTACAAAATTTTAGATGAGTACAAAGCCAATGAAACTATTTGTAAAGAGTATGGTCTTTTGTTGGCAAGGATGGACAGACGTAATCTGACAGCCAAGGTCTCTGAACATAAGGACAGTGGCTTACTTATAGAATTTACCCCAAAGGAACTAGCTGAAGATTTAAAAAAGAAAAGCGAAGAAGCAGAAGTCCAACAAAAAGAAATATGTAAATACTCTTCACTAAAAGTGTGGTCGGATTTCCTGCATGATAAACCTGCAAAGCAGAAGAGATATGATGAAAATCCGCTTCTCGCTTTATCGGATACAAAGCAATTATTGGAAGAATTAAAAATCAAGGACAATATTGATGCAAGATTGAATTATTCTGTGCCTTCGTATGTTTGTTCTAAACTGTTGATTGAGCATTTAGACAAACTATCAACTGAGGATAAAGTCTTTTGCAAAGAAATAGTTATCGGCACGATTTCAAATCTATTTAATGACAACTATGATTACCAAATAGGTGATGGTGTAGAGGCAGCATGCCATGCGCTACCTGTTCTGATGAATGAATACCCGGAAGAAATAGAAGACTATATTCTATGTATGGTATTTATTCTTTTCGACGAAACGCAACTTGGAGAATACAAAAGAATCTGTGACTACATCATTGAGTCTATTCATGAATTAAACTTATGGAAAGAGAATACTAAAATATCTAATGAGATATTATGCGGTTATATAAAACTAAGACCAGTGTATAATTCAATTGTTTCGGATTTAAGAAAAAAACATGGACGCTTGGAGCGCTTGTCAAAACAAGCAATACTGACCGATTTGTCAGATAAAATGGGCAACATGACATTCAAAGATTTGAATTTCTGCAAAGATGAAATTGAGAAACTTAATGTATTTGATTTGGGGATAGTGCTGCAACTTATTCCTTCAGACACGGTCAATGAAGAGCATAAAGAATTTTTTGAAACAGCTATACAAAAATGTACACCTGAACTGTTTAAAGATAGGCATCAACATAAATTCAAAAGCGATACGAATTATTCTGTAAACCTTTACAGACTTCGACGGATTGTATTTAGACAGATATCGAAATTCCTTTTAAACAGAGAACCTTCTGATATTGATAAGTATATAGACCCAATTTTAGAATCTCTGTTAGCAACAGAAGAAACAGTACTATTTATTGAAGAAATGGTTAGCGCAGAAGATGGTATGTGTCGGAATGAGCAATTTTGGTATATTTGGAGGAAGATGTATCCCTTCATCAAAAACCTATGCTTAAATCCAAGAGGTTATCATCTAAAGGATGTCATAATAAGTTATCTATTGGCTTGGCGCTGGTGGCGAGAAGGAATCGAGTCTTGGCACAGTTTAACGATAGCCAATATCGATTTTTATTATACGATATCAAAGGAGCTTAGCCATGTTCCTGCCGTGTTGTATTCCGTATCAAGAATCTTATGTACAATTGGCAGCAAATTTACAAAGGAAGGAGTTGAATGGCTTTACACAATAGTATCAAAGAATAATGCGTTAGTATTGGATGATATGGAATCCAATACATTGTTTTATATTGAACATTTCATGAGAAAGTTTATTTTTGGAAACAGAGAAAATATCAAAAGGGACTTTAGATTGAAACTAAAAGTCATAGAAATCCTTAGTTTTATCATAGAAAAAGGCTCAATGCGTGGGTATCAACTAAGAGAAAGCATTTTATAATATCTACAAAAAGAAAAATGGCAACATAACCTGCGAGTAAACATACTATCAAGCATTTACAAACGCAAGCAACAGGTTTGTAAAAAAATGGGAACAGTTTTCCTGCCTTGTTGATTCATTCTTAACTAGGGGGATTCCATCCTCTTCTCTGTTATTAATATATTATTCCAAAGCATAGGTTATGTACTACAGTCTATTTAGTATTACTCATGAGAATATAATCGTATTATTAAAAATAGAGATATGAGGCTCGTCTAGTTTGGAAGATGATTTAACTTGCAGGTAACTTGCTAATAAGACATAAACCAAATGTAAGTTACTGAATTTCAATAGGAATTTAACTTGTCTGTAACTTATCAACAGCTATAAAACTTCCATAGTTTGATATAATAGGGGCGAAAAAATCGTCTCCTATTATATTACATAGTACATAATGCTTCATGTAGCACAATAAGCAATCAGTCCTAATACTACCGTATAAACAAACAAGAATATCACCAAGACTTTCATCCAGAAATCTGAGTACCAAACGCCCTCATTCCGTCTGAGAGGGTACGTCAGATGAACTGTGTCATTTAGCTTAATTCACTCTGTCGCCACAGGCACGCTG
>CAZQDT010000086.1:0-9244 GCA_964592005.1 uncultured Eubacteriales bacterium | reverse complement strand
TCAGTTGGTTAGAGCGCCGGCCTGTCACGCCGGAGGTCGAGGGTTCGAGCCCCTTCGGAGTCGCCATTAAATTATTAATTATAAGTTTGGTCGTTTAGCTCAGCTGGGAGAGCACCTGCCTTACAAGCAGGGGGTCATAGGTTCGAGCCCTATAACGACCATATGGCGGAATAGCTCAGTTGGCTAGAGCATTCGGTTCATACCCGAAGTGTCGTAGGTTCAAATCCTATTTCCGCTAGTATTTGAGAGGACTGTAAATAATTTGTTTGCAGTCTTTTTTTAATAAAAATTAGATTGATTTTTTGATTATTATACTTTACAGGAGTGTTGATTTGTAGAAATATAGTAAGTTTTGGGAGATGACTATATGTCTACACCTATACTGGAAACAGAAAGGCTAATACTTAGACCAATAGATGAAAATGATATTAATGATATTTTTATTTGCTGGATGCAGGATGAAGAAGTTTCACGTTATATGTTTTGGAAAGCGAGTAGTAATATTGAGGAAGTAAAAAAATTTATTGAATTTGAACTTGGTAATATAGAAGATGATAGTTGGAATAGGTTTATTATTGTTAAAAAAGAAACAAATGAAATAATAGGAACTTGCTTAATATTTTTTAATGAAGAGGAAAATAATTGGGACATTTCTTATAATTTGGGCAAAAGTTTTTGGGGTATGGGATATATAACAGAAGCTATGAAAAAAGTTATTTTATATGCTAAAGAAGTATTAAAAATAAAAGAGTGTATTGCACCCCATGCAATAGAAAATACTGCATCTGAAAAAGTTATTAAGAAATTAGGATTTAAATATATAAAAGATGTACCATATGAATACAATGGCGGAGAAATAAAAACGATAGGAAAATATTATAAATTAAAATTTTAAATGGTGGTGGATTTATGTTTAGAGTGGGAATGGGATACGATGTACATAAACTTGTAGAAAATAGGAAATTAATAATAGGCGGAGTAGAAATACCTTATGAAAAAGGTCTTTTAGGACATTCAGATGCAGATGTTTTATTGCATGCCATAATGGACGCTTTGCTGGGAGCGGCAGCTAAAGGTGATATAGGAAAACATTTTCCGGATAATGATGAAAGATTTAAGGGGATTTCAAGTATAAAATTACTTGAAGAAGTTGGAAAGATTTTGAAAGAAGAAGAATATTCTATATCAAATATAGATGCTACAATAATAGCACAAAAGCCTAAAATGTTACCTTATATACAGCAGATGAGAGAAAATATAGCAAAGGTTTTAAATATAAATATAGGTCAGGTAAATATAAAAGCAACCACGGAGGAAGGATTGGGATTTACAGGTGACGGAAGTGGTATATCTTCACAGGCAATATGTTTAATTGAGAGTGCGAAGTAGAAAAAGGTTTTAATGTTTATATTTGTGCGTTTTTCTGTGTAAGCTTAAAATTAAGATTGAAATAATTTAAAGAAAGAGTTATAATATAATAGAAAGGTGATTTTATGGAATTTAAGCTTGAAAAGTGGAAAGAAGAATATATAAAAGATATAGCTGAATGTGCAAATAATATCAATATAGCCAATAATTTAAGAAATGTTTTTCCTTTTCCATACACTTATGAAGATGCTGAATGTTATGTAAAAATGTGTATTGAAAATGAAGGTAATGAGCAGTTGTGCAGGGCAATAGTAGTTGATGGAAAAGCAGTAGGAAGTGTAGGAATATTTGTTAAAAATGATGTATATTGTAAGAGTGCAGAGTTAGGATATTGGCTTGCAGAGGAATGTTGGAAAAATGGAATTATGAGCAATGCAGTATCACAGATTTGTAAGCTTGCTTTTGAAACATTTGATATTTGTCGTATTTTTGCAGAGCCGTATAGCTATAATAAGGGTTCAAGAGCAGTATTAGAAAAGAATGGTTTTGAATTAGAGGGAATTATGAAAAATGGAGTATACAAAAATGGAAAACTGTTAGATTATTGTATGTATGCTTTATTGAAAAATTAATTTAATATGTAAATCGTTGACGGAAAGAGTAGTTATAATTGGATTTTCAGAGAGAGATTAGAAGTGGTGTGATAATCTTAAAGACATATATAATGAAGTGCATTCCAGAGAGAACAGATGAAAGAGCAAAGCTTTATTAGTTTGTTACGTTTGACAGCGTTAAAAGTCATATGAGTGAAGATTTATTTTGGGATAAATCTTAATTAGAGTGGAACCACGGAACTCCCGTCTCTTTATGAGAGGGAGTTTTTTATTTGCAAAAAATGTTATTGATACAACATTTTAACAAAATAAGTATTTAAACTGTATATTAGACAAAATATCAGAATATATTAATAATAATACTGGAAATGAGGTGGAAATATGGGTATAATAAGAGAAGAAATAGAAGTAATAAAACAAAAAGACCCTGCTATCAAAAGTTCGTTGGAGGTTATATTGTATTCAAGTTTTTGGGCAATATTATTTCATAGGGCAGCACATTTTTTATATGAAAGAAAATTATTTTTCGTAGCAAGGTTTGTGTCGCAGTTTTCAAGGTGGCTTACAGGTATAGAAATACATCCGGGAGCTAAGATTGGGAAAGGACTTTTTATAGACCATGGAATGGGAGTAGTCATAGGAGAAACCTGTGAAATAGGTGATAATGTAATGATTTATCAAGGAGTTACATTAGGAGGAACTGGTAAAGATAGCGGAAAAAGGCATCCTACCATTGGAAACAATGTAATGATTGGTACAGGAGCTAAGGTTTTGGGACCTTTTAAAGTGGGAGATAATGTAAGAATTGGAGCAGGTTCAGTGGTGTTGCAGGAAGTGCCCCCATATACTACTGTTGTAGGTGTTCCGGCTAAAGAAACCAGAAAATTTACATCTTCTGAAAATCCTGCAAATATGTTAGACCAAAAGGTTTCAGATCCGGTACAGATGGAATATGATGAACTTATAAATATAATAAAAAAACTTGAGAAAAGAGTAGAAGAATTAGAAAAGGAGAAAAGATTATGAAACTTTACAACACTTTAACAAGACAAAAGGAAGAATTTGTACCATTAGAAGAAGGAAAAGTAAAAATGTATGTATGTGGACCTACGGTATATAATTATATACACATAGGAAATGCAAGACCTTATGTAGTATTTGATACAATAAGGAGATACATGGAATATAAAGGTTACGAGGTTAATTATGTTCAGAATTTTACTGATGTTGACGATAAAATAATAAAGAGAGCAAATGAAGAAAATACTACAATGCAGGTAATATCTGACAGATATATAGAAGAAGCTTTGAAAGATGCTAAAGGTCTTAACATAAAGGTAGCGACACATCATCCTAGAGTTACTCAGGAAATGCCTGAAATAATAGAAATGATAGAAACACTTATAGAAAAAGGTTTTGCTTATGAAGCAGATGGGACTGTTTATTATGATACCAAGAAATTTGAAGAATATGGTAAGCTTTCCAAGAAAAATATAGATGAATTACAAGCTGGGGCAAGTGAACGTGTAGATGTTGATAACAATAAAAAAAGTCCTATGGATTTTGTGTTGTGGAAACCAGCAAAGCCGAATGAGCCAAAGTGGGAGTCACCTTGGGGAGAGGGAAGACCAGGCTGGCATATAGAATGTTCTGTTATGGCAAAGAAATACCTTGGCGATACAATAGATATTCATGCAGGAGGAGAAGATTTGATATTTCCTCACCATGAAAATGAAATAGCACAGAGTGAAGCTGCTAATGGAAAGCCTTTTGCTAAATATTGGATGCACAATGGTTTTATAAATGTTGATAATAAAAAGATGTCAAAATCTCTTGGAAATTTCTTTACACTTAGAGAAATAGCAAGTGAATTTCCATATGAAGTTATAAGATTTTTTATATTGAATGGTCAATATAGAACACCTATTAATTTCAGCAGAGAGTTGGTTAAAGCTGCACAAAATGGTTTAGAAAGAATAAAAAATTGTATTAGTAATTTAAAATATATATTGGAAAATTTGGAACAAAAAGGTCTTTCGGAAAAAGAAAAAGCTTTAATTTCTGAACTTGAAAGCTTTAAAATAGATTTTGAAAAAGCTATGGATGATGATTTTAATACCGCTGATGCAATCACTGCGATATACGAATTGGTTAAATTTGCCAATATAAATGTAAATGAAAACAGTTCAAAAGAATTTGCTGAACTTGTAGATAATCAGCTAGAAACTCTTACAGATATTCTAGGATTAATATCTAATGAAGAAGGTAGTGCTTTAATAGATGAGGCTGAAATAGAAGCTTTGATACAAAAGCGTCAAGATGCAAAGAAAGCAAAAGATTTTGCGTTAGCAGATAAAATACGTGATGATTTAAAAGAAAAGGGAATAATATTGGAAGATACACGTCAAGGTGTACGTTGGACATATAAGGGTTGAGATTATGGAAAAATTATTTAATGATATATCAAAACATTTTGAAAAAAATATTTCTGCAAATGAATATTCACCATTGGTGTTGGCATATATAGGTGATTCGGTATATGATGTATATGTGAGGACTATGATTATAGCCAAAGGGAATAAGCCTGTCAATAAAATGCACCATGAAGCTACACATTATGTGAAAGCTTCTGAGCAGGCAAGAATATACCATAATATAGAAAATTTACTTACAGAGGAAGAAATGGCAGTATTTAAAAGGGGAAGAAATGCTAAATCTGCGACTATGCCAAAGCATGCAGAAGTAACAGATTACCGCCATGCCACAGGACTTGAGGCATTGGTGGGTTATTTGTATTTAAATGGACAGATAGAACGTCTTGTGGAATTATTGGATGCAGGAATTAAAGAATAGGGGTGTTTAAGTGGATAATAAAGATGAATTAATGAGTAGCTATTTAGAGGGAAGAAATGCTGTACTTGAAGCAATGAGAGCTGAGAGAACCATAGAAAAAATTATGGTTCAAAAAGGAAATGTTGATGGTACACTGAAGAAAATTGTTGCAAAAGCAAGAGATGCAGGAATTGTAGTACAGGAGGTTGCTAAGCAAAAGTTGGACGACCTTTCTCAGACTAAAAATCATCAGGGTGTTATGGCTATGATTTCTGCACATGAATATGCAGAATTAGAGGATATATTTGCACTTGCGGAGAAAAAAGGAGAAGATCCTTTTATAGTTATACTTGATAATATTACAGACCCTCATAATTTAGGGGCAATTATAAGGACTGCAAATTCAGCAGGAGTACATGGGGTAATTATACCTAAACGCAGGGCAGTAGGAATTACACCAGTAGTAGCAAAATCTTCGGCAGGTGCAGTAGAGTATGTACCGGTAGTAAAAGTTACCAATATTTCTAGAACGATAGAAGAACTCAAAGAAAAAAATATTTGGGTAGCCTGTGCGGATATGGATGGAGAAGATTATTTTAAATCTAATCTTAAGGGAGGTATGGCAATAGTAGTAGGTAGTGAAGGAGATGGAGTAAGCAGACTTGTAAAAGAAAAATGTGATTTTGTGGTAAAAGTTCCTATGTATGGAGAAATTTCTTCTTTGAATGCTTCAGTGGCGGCAAGTTTGTTGATGTATGAAGTAGTTAGACAGAGAAATTTCGTATAGGAGGATTAAAATGAATGATGATTATTTATTAGTTGACGGATACAACATCATTCATGCTTGGAGTGAATTAAAGGTTTTTGTTGACAGAAATGATTTAGATGGAGCAAGAGAAAAGCTTTTACATATGATGTCAGATTATCAGGGATATAAGCAGATAAATGTAATAGTTGTGTTTGATGCTTATAATATAAAGGGTTCAAGTATAAGACAGTATAAATATAACAATATAGATGTAGTTTATACGGCAGAAGCGGAAACAGCAGACAGATTTATAGAAAAAATAACTCATAAAATAGGAAGAATAAATAGAGTACAGGTGGCTACTTCAGATGCACTAGAACAGGTTATAATACTTGGAAAAGGAGCAACAAGGCTTTCGGCAAGGGAATTGCATCAGGAAATAAAACTTGTTAAAAAAAGGCAGCGAGAAATTTTTATACAAAATAAACCTCCTAAGAATAATATGCTCGAAGATAATTTACCGGAAGATATAAGACAGTGGATGGAAAATTTTAGAAGACAATAATGAGGTGTTTAGGTGGAAGTTGAAAATTTATTACAAAAATATGAAACTATGAATGAAGACGATATAGTTAGATTAGCAGCTGATTATGATAAGACGGCATTGGAATATATTTTGGACAAGTATAAAAATTTGGTTAAAGTTAAGGCAAGGTCATATTTTATAATGGGAGCAGATAAAGAAGATTTGATACAAGAAGGTATGATAGGTCTTTATAAAGCAATAAGGGATTATCAGCCTAGTCGAGAAGCTTCATTTAAAGTATTTGCAGATTTATGTATAACACGTCAAATGATTACTGCCATAAAAATGGCAGCAAGACAAAAGCATATGCCATTAAATACTTATGTATCGTTAAATAAGCCACTGTTTTCAGATGAAATGGGAAATGAAGAATATATTGATACATTGCTGGAAAAGAAAGTGCCAAATCCTGAAGATTTATTTATAGGTAAAGAAAATAAAAATTTTATAGAAGAAAGTATAAGTAAAGAACTTACAAAGTTAGAAAGAACTGTATTGGAGCTTTATTTGCAAGGAAAAAATTATAGTGAAATGGCAAATATAATTCAAAAACCTGAAAAATCAATAGATAATGCTTTGCAAAGAGTGAAGAAGAAACTGAATAAATTTGTTTTAGGAATAGAAAATAGTAAATAAATTTAATTTTAAATTGAAATATTTTGTAAAAAGTTTATTTCGCTTGGAAAATGTAGTGAAAGGGTTGATTGATATGAAAAAATTAATAATAATGATTTTATTTGTTTTAAGTATTTTTTCAACAGTTTTAGTTCAGGCTGAAGACAATATAATAGGCAATATTTATTCTACTGATATTTTAGCATATGTAAATGGAAATGCTGTTGAAAGTTATAATATAGGTGGAAAGACAGTAGTAATTGCGGAGGATTTAGCTGATAATTATTATGGATTTAATTATGTATATGACGATGAAAAGCGTTTGCTTGAAGTTAATTCAAATTTTACAAAACCTCAAACTAATAGTAAAAAAATAGAAAGAGGTACACTTGGAAAAATTGAAGGTAATGTGTATGCTACGGATATTAAAGTTAAATATAATGGAATTGAAATTAATGGATATAATATTGGCGGGAAAACAGCAATATGTTTAGAAGAACTTGGAGAACTTTATGATAGCCCGAATAAAGAATATGGATATTCCAAATATTTGGGAAAGACAATTTGGAATGAAAAAGAAAGAAGTATCTATTTTGAAAGTTACTTAGATAATTTTAACGAAATAAAAATATCAAGAGTAAATTATGGATTTTGTGATAATATTCTATATGTTTATTCTGATGATTTATCAAAATTAGGTGAAATAACTACATGGACAGGAAAAGAAAATTTTCAGAATACATATAATTATAGTAAAGATTTTGATAAATATTCTATAAATAAATTATATATTGACATAAATGGAGAAAAATATGAAATAGGAACTTCTGTTGCAATAAATACTAATGGAGCAGATGTTACACATTTTTCTATAACAAATATTCAAAAGGCAGAGGAACTTATAAAGAAAGTTAAAACACCTCAAATGTCATATAATGAAGCGATTTCATATTTTAACAATAATTACAAAGTAGTGGATAATATTGAAAATGAAGAATATGCGGTACTATTAGTAAAGGAACCTATAAAAGATGTTACATATTTTGTAGTTTCTGTGAAGAAAAGCGGTGGTTTTGTAGTATTGGAGCAATGGAGGCATAGTAATATACAAATTAAAATTGAATTTGAAAAAGATAATATTTTAAATGAAATTATTTATCCATGGGCAGGTCCTCATGGCACAACTACGGCGATAATGTCTTCAGATTTAGATTATTGGGATTATGATTAAACTTGTCACATTTTTATTCTAAGTTCATATTATAGCAGTAGGGGAAACCCAATAATATTGAAGGAGGAATTAAAATGCCTACAAATTTACCAAACAGAGCACAAATAACTTATACTTATGGAGGAAATCAAGATACAGTACTTTCTAATCAGACAAATACAACTTTGATTGATCAATATACCATGGAAGTTACAAAACAGGCATTGACTACTGAAATACGTGCAGGTGGAAGTGTAACATATGTACTTCGTATGGAAAATACAGGTTCGGGTGTGTTGTATAACCCTTCATTTACAGATGATTTAGGACGTGGAACTGCAATAGAAGCTCCTTTAAGTTATGTTGAAAATTCTGCATTGTTTTACCAGAATGGAACACAAGTAACGGGTTTAGCCACAGTAAGTGACGATGGAGTTATATTTACATCATCTGTTGTATTGCAGCCGGGTGATAATTTGATAGTGGTTTATGATGCGTCAACAAGTGAGGGTCAAGTAGATGCAATAACCAATACTGTTACAGGTGAAGCAAATTCGGGTTCTGTCACAGGAATAGTTATTAATGATACAGCATCAGAAACAATTATACCTCAAAGTTTTGCAAATGTTTCGATATTTAAAAATGCCGATAAAGCAACAGTTGTTTCAGGAGATACTTTAGTATATACATTTACACTTATGAATACAGGTACTCAAGCAGCAGATTCTATAAGCTTTGTAGATGATTTGCCTGATGAATTTACAGTAACAAGTGTATCTTATACTGTAAATGGAAATACAACAGCTATTTCTAATACTGATTATGCAATAGAAACGGGCAATGTTTTAGTTATTCCAGCAGAGGGAAGTTCACTTGTTATAGGTGTTCCAGCCGCAACGTCAATGGGTCCTGGAATTACGACAATTACTGTTACAGGTACGATAAGTTAAAAAGATATATTTAAAGATGCTGCATTATTGTGTGGCATCTTTTTTGATTTTCTTAATCAAAAAAGTTTCCTGCTTTGATGCAAGGGACAGTAAATGTCAGCTTGATTTCTACTCTGTAAAATATAGTGTTCCTTTCATTAAATAAATACCCAAAACTGCATTGAATACAACAGCTGAAAAAGTACTGAATCTCTCAAATAGTCCAAATACGGTTTTAGGCAGTAATGCTGTGCCGATAGGTCCAATAAGCATTGCTGCTAAGCATATAATTGCCCATATACGAAGTGATTTGAGTGAATTTCCTTTTGCACCAATAATTAT
>CAZQDT010000085.1:0-9268 GCA_964592005.1 uncultured Eubacteriales bacterium | reverse complement strand
TGGTAAATTCTTCAAAATGTTGTTTTGCAAGTACTTCCGTCGGAACCATCATAGACACTTGATAACCATTTTCCACTGCTGTAAATGCAGCCAACATTGCAACCACTGTTTTACCCGAGCCTACATCTCCCTGTACAAGCCTGTTCATAGGCTTTCCACTCTTAAAATCCTGTTTTATTTCATCTAACGCTTTAGCTTGTGCATTTGTAAGCTTAAAAGGAAGTATATTTAAAAGTTCTTTTTCTTCTTCTGTATTTTTTAAAACTATCCCCTGTTTATCCTGTATATTCAATCCTTTTATCCTTAAAAGCCCTAATTGGAGCAAAAATAATTCTTCAAATACCAATCTTCTTCTTGCTATAAAAAAATTTTCCTCACTTGATGGAAAATGTATATTTTGTATTGCAAAATTTCTATCTGCAAGTTTATGCTCTTTTCTTAAAGTTAACGGCAAAAATTCTTCAAGCTGGTCATATGTATCTTCTATAACATTTTTTATAAGCTGTCTTAACATCTTCTGTGATAACTTATATGTAGAAGAATAAACTGGTACTATTCTGCCACCTGAAAGTAATTCTTTACCATCTATTTTTTCATATTCTGGAGAACTTATTTCAAGCCTGCCATATTTGATTATCACCTTTCCTGTCAAAAGATACTCTTCGCCTACATTAAAACTATTTTTCAGATATCCTTGATTATACCATACAGCCGTTATAACTCCCGTTTCATCTTTAAATGCAATCTTGGTTATAATTTTTTTACCAAATTTCGCCGTTTCTCCAGCTTTAAGCACCTTACCTATAAATGTATTTTCCTCTTCTTCTTGAAGTTCTGATATTTTCTTTAAAGTAGAACGGTCCTCATAATCTCTAGGAAAATATTCCAGCATATCCTTTACAGTATCAATATTTAACTGTCTAAGTTTTCCTGCTCTTTGCTCACCTACATTATTTATGGTTTCTATTTTATCATATAAATTCATTGAAATCCCTTTCTATCATATAAAAAAACAAGTGCTGTAAAATAGAACTCTAATTTCCAGCACTCATTATAATACAAAATTTTCTATTCAACAGAAATTATGAAATAGTATAATGGCTGTCCTCCATTATGTACTTCCACTTCACAATCAGGATATTTTTCTTCGACATACTCTGCCATTTCCTGTGCATTTTCTTCGTCTGTTTCCTGACCGTAATATATGGTTACTATTTCACTATCTTCATCTATAAGCTTATCTAAAAGCTCTTTAGTAGTCTGATTTAATTCTTTGCCAACTACTTCTATATCGTTTTCCATCATTCCAAGAATATCACCTTGTTTTATTGATATATCCTTTATCATCGTATCTCTTACAGCAAATGTAAGCTGACCTGTTTTTACTGTTGAAAGAACATCTTTCATCATTTTTTCAAGCTCCGCCACTTCTTTGCTCTCATCATAACTTATCATTGCAGATATTCCCTGTGGTATTGTTTTTGTAGGTATAACCACTACATTTTTGTCTTTTTCAAGCTTACTTGCTTGTTCAGCAGCAAGTATAATATTTTTATTATTAGGAAGCACAAATACATTTTCAGCATTTAAACTTTCTACTGCCTTTAAAATATCCTCTGTACTTGGGTTCATAGTCTGACCACCTTCAATTACATAGTCAACACCCATCTGCTCAAATATTTCAGCTATTCCTTTTCCCATAGCAATAGCTACAAAAGCATTCTTTTTCTTTGGCATTTCTTTTTTTACAGACTTTTCAGGTTTTACTCCGCCAAAATCAATTTTACTGCTATGCTGATAACGCATATTGTCTATTTTAAGATTTGTAAGACTTCCTATTGTAAGTGCTTTTTCAATAACTGAACCCGGATGGTCAGAATGAACATGAACTTTTATAATTTCTTCATCATTTACTACTACTATTGAATCTCCTATTGTATTAAGATAATTTTTCAAGTCGTCAACAGTCTTATCTGAAGCATTCTGTACATTTATAAAAAACTCCGTACAATATCCAAAAGTTATACTTTCCTGCTCCACCGATGCAAGTGCTGAAAAATCTACTTTATTTTCTTTTCCCAGTTCATTTACCATTATATCATCTGAAAATTCTATACCTGCAAAAGCTCCCTCTAAAAGGCACAACAAACCTTTTCCACCCGCATCTACTACTCCAGCCTGTTTTAATACTGGGAGCATTTCAGGTGTTTTATTTAAAACTTCATTACCATACAATAATGCTTCTTTTATTATCTGCTCTAAATCTTCTGTTTCATCTGCAAGCTCTGATACTTTATCCGCAATACCTTTAGCCACTGTAAGCACTGTACCCTCTTTAGGTTTCATAACTGCTTTATAAGCTGTCTGAACTGCCTGACGACAAGCTCTTGCTAAATCATAACTGTCAATACATTCCACACCTGCCAAACCTTTAGCAAAGCCTCTAAAAAGCTGTGACAATATAACTCCTGAATTACCTCTTGCCCCTCTAAGAGAGCCACTAGAAGCTGCTTTTGCAACTTCTTCCACTCCTGCCCCAAAACTAGTTTTATAAACTTCTCTCGCTGCTGACAAAACAGTCAAAGACATATTTGTACCCGTATCACCATCTGGAACAGGGAATACATTCAATTCATCAACCATTTGCTGATTTTTGCTAAGGTTATTTGCACCCGCAATCATCATTTTTCTTAACAATCTACCGTCTATGCTAGTGAAACTCAACACTGACGCCTCCTTAAATATATTAATTATCTACTCTTATACCTTCTACAAAAATATTAATTTCTCCTACTTCCAATCCAATAGTATCTTCTATCTTGTATTTTACAGTATTTATAAGATTATCTGCTATTGCTGAAATATTTGTACCATATTCAACAATTATATGAAAATCTAAAGAAACTTCATTTCCATTAACAGTAAGATTTATTCCCTTTGTAAGACTTTCTCTTTTCAAGAGCTGTACAAAGCCATCCTTGACATTTTTAATTGCCATTCCAACTATACCATAACAATCCATTGCGGCTAAGCCGGCAATCCTTGCAACAACTTCATTATCTATTGAAATAGTACCGTACTCATTAGTTATCTTAGCTGACATAATAACCCTCCTAATCTAATTCTTTAAAAATAAATATTATTATTTTTATACACTTTCTTTTTATTATACAATACTTTTTAATTTTTTTAAATAGTTTTTTTTATTATTAACAAGCTTATTTAATCTTTAACTACATTTTTCAAAATTCCTATAACTAAAAAAGAGAAAGCAAGAACAACTTACTTTCCCTTCAAAATATTTTATTTTAAATCATCTTGAGTTATTACTTCATCTATTGCCGCACCTGGTGCAACCATAGGAAATACTTTATCGTCCATTTCTATTTCACAATTAATTACAACAGGTCTGTTTGCTGCAATAGCCGCTTTAAGCACTTCATCTACTTCTTCAGTTTTTCTTATCTGCATGCCTACTGCTCCAAAAGCTTCTGCAAGCTTAACAAAATCTGTACTTCTTTCTGTCAAAGTTGTACTTGAAAATCTCTTATCATAGAACAAATTCTGCCACTGGCGAACCATTCCCAAAGCATGATTATTAAGTATAACTACTATTATAGGAACATTATATTCTACTGCTGTTGCAAGCTCATTGCAATTCATTCTGAAACAGCCATCTCCTGCAATATTAAACACTATTTTGTCAGGACAAGCTATTTTAGCTCCTATTGATGCTCCCATTCCATAACCCATAGTTCCAAGACCGCCTGATGTTATAAGTGTTCTTGGTTTTGTATATGTATAATGCTGTGCCGCCCACATCTGATTTTGTCCTACTTCTGTACATATTATTGCTTCACCATTGGTAACTGCACATATTCTTTCCATTATATACTGTGGTCTTAATATACCATTATCCATATAAGTCAAAGGATACTCTGCTTTCCATTCTTTTATCTGAGCCATCCATTCAGGTCTTTTTTTAGCTGGTATTATTTCATTTAATCTCTTCAATACTTCTTTTACATCTCCAACTACTGAAGCATAAGTAAGCACATTTTTATCTATTTCAGCAGGGTCGATATCTATATGAAGAACCTTAGCATTAGGAGCAAATTTTTCAACTTTACTTACTACTCTATCACTAAATCTTGCACCTATTGCAATAAGTAAGTCACAATCTCTGGAAGCAAAATTTGATGTCTTTGTTCCATGCATTCCTATCATACCTGTAAATTTTTCATCTGTACCATCGAAACCACCAAATCCCATAAGACTTGTAGTTACAGGTGCATCTATTTTATCTGCAAATTCTTTAAGTTCCTCAGATGCTCCAGAAATTACTACACCTCCTCCTATATATATAAGAGGTTTTCTGCTTGAAGCTACAAGTTCAGCAGCCTTTACCAAAGAATTTTCACGAATATTTTGCGTACTTCTTACAATCTTTTTAGGTTCTTTAGGCTCATACTCTGTAACAGCTGCTGTTATATCCTTTGGTATATCTACTAATACCGGACCAGGACGACCTTCCTGTGCTATATAAAAAGCTTTACGGATAGTATCTGCAAGTTTTGTTATATCTTTAACAATGAAATTATGTTTTGTTATAGGCATTGTTATACCTGTTATGTCTACCTCTTGGAAACTATCTTTTCCCAAAAGTGAACATCCAACATTACCTGTAATTGCTACCATAGGCACTGAATCCATATATGCCGTAGCTATACCGGTTACAAGGTTTGTAGCTCCCGGACCAGATGTAGCAAGACAAACCCCAACCTTTCCCGTTGCTCTTGCATATCCGTCTGCCGCATGTGAAGCTCCTTGCTCATGTGATGTAAGTATATGTTTTATTTTATCCTGATATTTATAAAGTGCATCATATATATTCAATACCGCCCCGCCCGGATATCCAAATATTGTATCTACACCCTGTTCCAACAAACATTCTACTAATATATCTGAACCATTAAGTTTCATATTTATCAAAATCCTTTCTTTAATATTTTCTGCTATTTATTATACACATAATTCAAGACAAGCACATTACTACTTAAGAATTGCTCCTGTATTAGCAGATGTAACTAAACTTGCATATCTTGATAAGTAACCTGTTTTAATCTTTGGTTCAGGTTTAACCCATGCCTTTCTTCTTGCTTCCATTTCTTCATCAGAAATTTTAAGATTAATTGTTCCTGCCATTATATCTATTGATATTATATCTCCATCCTGTACCAAGGCTATTGGACCGCCTTCCATTGCTTCCGGTGATACGTGGCCGATAGATGCTCCTCTTGTAGCTCCACTAAAACGTCCGTCTGTAATAAGTGCAACTTCTTTATCAAGTCCTATACCTGCAATAGCTGCCGTAGGTGCAAGCATTTCTCTCATACCCGGTCCGCCTTTTGGTCCTTCATAACGTATAACAACAACGTCACCGCTTTTTATCTTTAATCCCTGAATAGCCTCTGTTACTTCTTCCTCACTGTTAAATACCCTTGCAGGACCTTCATGTTTAAGCATTTCTTTAGCAACTGCTGAACGTTTTACAACACAGCTATCCGGAGCAAGATTTCCTCTAAGTACTGCTATACCGCCTGTTTCACTATATGGATTTTCAATAGGACGTATAACCTCTGGATTAAGATTTCTTGCAGAAGCTATATTTTCAGCTATTGTCTTTCCTGTTACTGTCATAAGTGACGTATCTATTAAATTTTTCTTAGCCAGTTCTTTTAATACTGCCTGAACTCCACCCGCTTCATTAAGTTCTTCAATATAGTGTTCTCCTGCTGGTGCTAAATGACACAAATTAGGTGTTCTTGCACTTATTTCATTAGCCACATCAAGATTTATTGTAACTCCTGCTTCATGTGCTATTGCAGGTAAATGGAGCATACTGTTTGTACTGCATCCAAGAGCCATATCAGCAGCTAAAGCATTCATAAATGATTTTTCTGTCATTATATCTCTAGGCTTAATATCTTTTTCCACTAATTCCATAATTTTAAATCCAGTCTGTTTTGCCAAACGTATTCTTTCTGAATACACTGCTGGTATTGTTCCATTTCCCGGAAGTGCAATACCCAATACCTCTGTAAGACAGTTCATACTATTTGCTGTAAACATTCCTGAACATGAACCACAAGTAGGACAAGCATTATTTTCAAAATCTTCCAATTCTTCCATACTTATTTTTCCTGCTGCTGCTCCTCCTGCTACTTCAAACATAGTAGAAAGGCTTGTTTTACGTTTTCCACAATCAACTTTACCTGCAAGCATTGCACCGCCGCTTACTACTATTGCAGGAATATTTACTCTTGCCGCTGCCATAAGCATACCAGGTACTATTTTATCACAGTTTGGTATAAGAACTGCACCATCAAAGGCATGTGCTTTTAACATACATTCTACGGAATCTGCTATAAGCTCTCTTGTAGGCAATGAATAGTGCATCCCTATATGTCCCATTGCTATACCATCACATACTCCTATTGCTGGAAATTCTATCGGAGTTCCACCTGCTGCACGTATACCTGCTTTTACTGCTTCTGCTATCTGATTTAAGTGCATATGTCCCGGAATTACTTCATTTTTAGCATTTACTACTGCTATCAAAGGTCTTTCAATTTCTTCATTTGTAAGTCCCAAAGCTTTCAATAATGAACGTTGGGGTGCTTTATCTATACCTTTTTTCATTCTTTCGCTTATCATAAAATTACTTCCTTTCCAATAAATTTTCCCATTTTATAAAAAAGGACAACTATGGCGAAACAGTCAGGTGTAACCATTAGTTGTCACTTTTTAATTTTTATAATTTTATAAATTTTCTAATATTAATTTACCCATTTCTGTTGTTCCTACTTTTTTCATACCTTCACTCATGATATCTCCTGTACGATATCCTGCATCAAGTACCTTTGTTACAGCATCTTCAATAGCTTTTGCTTCTGCTTCAAGCTTAAATGAATATCTTAACATCATAGCACCAGAAAGAATTGTTGCTATTGGATTTGCTATATCTTTTCCTGCTATATCAGGTGCTGAACCATGGATAGGCTCATACATACCAAGATTTGTTTCATTAAGTGATGCTGATGGAAGCATACCTATTGAACCTGTTATCATACTTGCTTCATCTGAAAGAATGTCACCAAAAATATTTGATGTTACTATAACGTCAAACTGTTTTGGAGCACGTACAAGCTGCATTGCTGCATTATCAACATATAAATGGTCTACTGTTACTTCAGGATAATCCTTAGCAACTTCATTGATTACTCTTCTCCACAATCTTGAACTTTCAAGAATATTGGCTTTATCTACACTTGTTACCTTTTTATTTCTCTGCATTGCTGTTTCAAATGCAATCTTAGCTATTCTCTTTATTTCAAATTCACTGTAAGCTTCTGTATCATAAGCTTCCTGTCCATATTTTCCATCTCTGTATCCTCTTTCTCCAAAGTAGATACCACCTGTAAGTTCACGAACTACCATTATATCAAGTCCGCCCTCTACATATTCAGGTTTTAAAGGACAAGCATCTTTTAAAGCATTATGTAATAAAGCAGGTCTTAAATTTGTAAAGAGTCCTAATTCTCCTCTAAGTCCTAAAAGAGCAGCTTCTGGTCTTTGCTTTCCACCAAGATTATCCCACTTTGGTCCACCTACTGCTCCCAAAAGTACACTATCACTTTTTTTACAGATATCTATTGTTTCCTGTGGAAGAGGACTTCCTGTTGCATCTATTGCACAGCCTCCTGCCAATACTTCTGTAAAATTAAATGTATGTCCAAATTTTTCTCCGATTTTCTCTAATACTTTGACTGTCTGTCCTATAACCTCTGGTCCTATTCCATCTCCGGGTATTGTTGCAATGTTAAAATTCATTTTCGTTTCCTCCCATTCAATAAATTAATTTATTATTTATTTTTAATATAATTTACAAGTCCACCTGCATTTATAAGTTTCTGCATAAACTCAGGGAATGGCTCTCCTTGATATTCTTCATTTTTTGTAAGATTTTTAATTAATCCCGTGTTGAAATCTATCTCTACTTTATCCCCAGCCTGAATTTTTTCTGCTGCTTCAGGGCATTCAATAATAGGAAGTCCGATATTGATGGCATTTCTATAAAATATTCTTGCAAAAGTTTTAGCTATAACACATGAAATACCTGATGTCTTGATTGCAAGAGGAGCATGCTCTCTTGAAGAACCACAACCAAAATTCTTTTCAGCAACCATTATGTCGCCTTCTTTTACATTCTTAACAAAATCTATATCTATATCTTCCATACAGTGTGCTGCAAGTTCTTTTGCATTAGCTGTATTTAAGTATCTTGCTGGTATTATAACGTCTGTATCTACATTATCGCCATATTTAAAAACTGTACCTTGTGCTTTCATAATTTTACCTCCAATATACTATTTTATAAATTTTCAGGATTTGTAATATATCCTGTCAATGCTGATGCCGCTGCCACTGCTGGACTTGCCAAATAAACTTCTGATTCTGGATGTCCCATACGACCTACGAAGTTACGGTTTGTAGTAGCTACTGCTCTTTCACCCTTAGCTAATATACCCATATGACCTCCTAAACAAGGACCACAAGTAGGTGTACTGAATACACAGCCTGCCTCAACCAAATCTTTTATAATACCTTCTTCAAGACATTGAAGATATATCTTTTGTGTTCCAGGAAGGAAAATTACTCTTACATTCTTAGCAACTTTTTTACCTTTAATTATCTTATGTGCTACTCTCATATCACTGATACGTCCATTTGTACAAGAACCAATAACTACTTGGTCAATTTTAACTTCTTTTTCACCTATTTCATCTATTGTCTTTGTATTTTCAGGAAGATGAGGGAATGCTACTGTTGGTCTTAAGCTTGCCAAATCTATCTCATAAACTGCATCATATTCTGCATCTTCATCTGCTTCATAAGCTGTGAAAGGTTTTGTTGAATGTTCTTTCATATATTCTATTGTCTTTTCATCTACTGGGAATATACCATTCTTTCCACCTGCTTCAATAGCCATATTTGCTATTGTTAAACGGTCATCCATTGACAAATATTGTAATCCATCACCAGCAAATTCCATTGATTTATATAATGCACCATCTACACCTATCATACCAATGATATGAAGTATAATATCTTTTCCTGATACATATCCTTGTGGTTTTCCTTTAAGTACAAATTTTAAAGCTGATGGAACTTTAAACCACGCTTCTCCAGTTGCCATACCTGCTGC
>CAZQDT010000084.1:0-9392 GCA_964592005.1 uncultured Eubacteriales bacterium | reverse complement strand
ATTGATTTCAGGAGAAATAGCAGATGATTTGACATATTATTTTGCAAAATCTGAACAGATACCTACATCTGTGGCTTTAGGTGTGCTTATAGATGTTGATACTTCAGTAAAACAGGCAGGAGGATTTATAATACAGCTTATGCCTAATACTCAAGAAAGTGTTATAGAAGCTTTAGAAGAAAGATTGAGGAATATACCATCTGTTACTCAGATGTTGGAAATGGGTAAAGGGGCTGAAGGAATGCTTGATATTGTGTTAGGAGATATGGGAGTGAATATTTTAGACAAAATTCCGACACAGTTTTATTGTAATTGTTCAAGAGAAAGAGTTGAAAAAGCACTTATAAGTATAGGTAAAAAAGATATAGAGGAAATTTTAGAAACAGATAAAAAAGCAGAGCTTAATTGTCATTTTTGTAATAAAAAATATATTTTTGAAGAAAATGAATTAAAGCAAATTTTGAAAGAAATAAGGTAGGGTGGTGATTTTTTTTGAAGAGAGATTTTGTGTTAGCTGTAAAATCGGTTATTATAAAAGATGATGAAGTGCTTTTATTACACCGCTCGCCTAAAGAAATGGAAAGCAGTACGGTAAATAGAATGGATGCTTGGGATTTGCCGGGAGGTGGAGTACAATTTTTTGAAACTATGGAAAAAGCACTTAATCGTGAAATAAAAGAAGAAACAGGACTTGAAGTAGATATAAAAAAAGTTATAGGCAGTTATGACGCTATAAGAGTTCAATTACATATTGCAATAATAACTTATTTATGTGAATATAAAAGCGGAGAGGTTGTTTTAAGTGATGAACATGATAGTTACCATTGGCTTAAATTTGATGAAATAATAGATTTTAATATGCCTAAATGGTTAAAAAAATATTTTATAACTGCTATAGAAGAATATAAAAAAATAAATAAAAAAAGTATTGACAAATGTGAAATGTTATGATATCATACCACTGTTGCTAAAATAAAGAAGAAGCTTCCACTTCTCACCTTACGATTGAGTATTGTTGGGTTAATATTAAAAATAGCCTTTTAGGTTTAGGATTGATATTTGTGAGTGGATAGTGTTCTATCCACTTTGTTTTTGTGTAAAAGTAAATTGTACATTAGATATGTACATATGAGAATTTTAGGAGGTGCTTGATTATTACTGAGTTAATGATTAATGAACAGATTAGAGACAAAGAACTTAGATTGATTGATGAAAATGGTTCGCAGTTGGGTATTGTATCTGCTAAAGAAGCTCAAAAAATAGCAGATGAAAGAAAGCTTGATTTGGTGAAAATTGCCCCAACAGCTAAACCACCTGTATGCCGTATAATGGATTATGGCAAATATAGATTTGATCAGGCTAAAAAGGAGAAAGAAGCTCGTAAAAAACAAAAAACAATTGATATAAAAGAGTTAAGGCTTTCACCAAGTATAGAAGAGCATGATATTCAGGTTAAAGTTAAAAAAGCTATTGAATTTTTGAAATCAGGGGATAAAGTAAAAGTTTCTATTCGTTTCAGAGGAAGAGAAATCGGACATACTCAGGGTGCTGCGGAAATTCTTGAAGACTTTGCAAAATCAGTAGAGGAAGTAGGAAGTATTGAAAAAGCCCCTAAAATGGAAGCGAAAAGTTTGGTAATGTTTTTAGAACCTAAAAATAATAATTAAAGAATAACTAAGGAGGATATAAAAATGCCTAAATTAAAGACAAACAAAGCAGCTAGCAAACGTTTTAAAGTTACAGGAACAGGAAGATTAAAGAGAACACAAGCAGGAAAACAGCACATCAATGGTAAAATGAGCCCAAAGAGAATTAGAAATCTTAGAGGAAGTTCATTAGTTGATGATACAAACTTTAAACCAATGAAAGAAATGTTACCTTATAAATAAGATAAGTTGATAAATTAGAATGGAGGATTAGAAAAATGGCAAGAGTTAAAGGTGCAATGAACGCTAGAAAAAAACATAAAAAAATATTAAAATTAGCAAAAGGATATAGAGGAGCAAAATCCAAACAATATAGAACAGCTAAACAGTCTGTTATGAGAGCAGCAGCTTATTCATTTGCAGGAAGAAAACAGACAAAGAGAGATTTTAGAAGACTTTGGATAGCTAGAATTAATGCAGCTACAAGAATGAATGGTTTATCATACAGTAAATTTATGTATGGTTTGAAATTAGCAGATATTCAAATGAACAGAAAAATGTTGGCTGATTTAGCAATTACAGATGAAAAAGCATTTGCACAATTAGTAGAAACAGCAAAATCAAAACTTGCTTAAAAATTAAAAGACTATATATCTTGTGTGGATATATGGTCTTTTTTATATTTTTGCTATATATTATCTATCGGATATAAGTTGGTTATTATAGAGTAAAATGAAAAAATAATCTATAAAGTATACAAGGCAAATATAAAATTATAAATTGTCAAAAAAGTAAAATTAATGATTTGGAGTAAGGAATAATTATTTGTGCGTTTTTCCTGATTGTTTATAATCTTTTCATTGAATTTTCTTGTGATATATGTTAAAATTATAAGAGTTTAAAATTGTTTTTGTGTTTTTTTGTTTTGATTTTGGGTGTTTTTGTTTGGCATTGGAAAAGTGAATGTTGGTTTTGTTTTGATTTGTGTGAATTTACTTTTTTGATGTAAAGTCTGTAAAATTTATATACAGGCTTAATCGGGTTTTTCTTTTGTTTTTTAAGAAAAATCAAGAAATACGATAAGGAGGAAAAACAATGAGTTGGGAAAAATTGTTGGAAAGTAGTAAACCATCAAACAGAATTATGAAAATTATTGATGAGTTTAACTCCACTATTCCTCAAGTAGAGTCAGAAAGAGCAATTTTAGTTACTGAATCTTACAAGGAAACAGAAAATAAGCCTATGGTAATTCGTAGGGCATTGGCACTTGAAAAAATATTAAATGAAATGCCAATAGTTATAAGAGATGAAGAATTGATAGTAGGAAATCTTACCAAAAAATCAAGATCTTCACAAATTTTTCCTGAATATTCAAACAAATGGCTGCTTGATGAGTTTGATAAACTTAATCAAAGAAAAGGTGATTTATTTACCATTGATGATACGACTGTCAAAGAACTTAAAGAAGTATTTAAATATTGGGATGGCAAGACGGTTAATGAACTTGCTACTTCTTATATGATGGAAGATACTCTTAAAGCTATGAAAGCAAATGTATTTACTGTAAATAATTACTATTTCAATGGAGTAGGACACATATCAGTAGATTATTCAAAAGTTCTTTTAAGAGGTTTTAAGGGTGTTATAGCTGATGCAGAAGCTGAACTTTCTAAGATAAATGTAAAAATGCCTGATTTTGCTAAGAGAAGACAGTTTTTAGAGGCTGTTATAATAACATCAAAGGCAGCTATAAATTTTGCACATCGTTTTGCTAAATTAGCTCTTGAAATGTCACAGAAAGAAAATGATTTTAGACGTAAAAAAGAACTGCTTCAAATAGCAGATGTATGTTCTAAGGTACCAGAAAATGGTTGTACCAATTTTTATGAGGCAGTACAATCTTTTTGGTTTGTACATGCAATATTACAGATAGAGTCAAATGGACATTCAATATCTCCGATGAGATTTGACCAATATATGTATCCTTTCTATAAAATGGAAAAAGATAACAATACATTGAATAATGATTTGGTTCAGGAGCTTTTGGACTGTCTTTTTATTAAACTTAATGAAATAAATAAAGTAAGAGATGAAGCGTCCACTAAAGCTTTTGGAGGATATCCATTATTCCAAAATCTTATAGTGGGTGGTCAGACTACTGATGGAAAAGATGCTACGAATGAATTATCATTTATGTGTCTTGAAGCTACAAATCATACAAGATTAGCACAACCTTCCATATCTGTAAGAGTATGGGAGCATAGTCCAGAAGAATTGTTGATTAAAGCAGCAAAAATAACAGCTTTGGGAACAGGTATGCCGGCATATTACAATGATTTAGTTATAATTCCAGCATTGGTTCATAGAGGAGTTTCTTTGGAAGATGCTCGTGATTATGGAATAATAGGTTGTGTTGAACCTCAAAAAGGCGGAAAGACAGAAGGCTGGCATGATTCTGGTTTCTTCAATCTTGCAAAGGCATTTGAAATTACTTTAAATGGTGGCAAAGAAAATGGTGAGCAGGTAGGTTTAGATATTGGAAAAGCAGAAGATTTTACAAGCTTTGAGCAAGTTTTAGCTGCTTATAAAAAGCAAATGGAACATTTTGTAATGCTTTTGGCAGATGCTGAAAATAGTGTTGATAATGCTCACGCAGAAAGAGCACCATTGCCTTTTGTATCTTCATTGGTAGATGACTGTATAGCAAAAGGAAAGTCTATTCAAGAGGGTGGAGCACATTATAACTTTACTGGTCCACAAGGTGTAGGTGTTGCAAATGTAGGTGATTCTCTTGAAGCTATAAAGAAAATTGTATTTGAAGATAAGCTTATTTCTATGAAAGAATTGAAAAAGGCTTTAGATAATAATTTTGAAGCATCAGCAGATAATGTAGAAGCTGCTTTTATGATAGAAGTTAGTAGAATTTTATATGAAAAAGGTGTTATAGATAAAGATACTTTACAGAGTATGAATAGTGTAAACACAGGTACATATAAAAATGGTGAATATATAAGGCAAATACTTATAAATAAAGCACCTAAATTTGGAAATGATATACCAGAGGTAGATTCTCTTGCAAGAGAAGCAGCTTTGATATATTGTAGGGAAGTAGAAAAATATGAAAATCCAAGAGGCGGAAGATTTCAACCAGGACTTTATCCCGCATCTATAAATGTTGCAATGGGTGCAGTTACAGGAGCTACTCCTGATGGAAGAAAAGCAGGTACCCCTTTGGCTGATGGAGTTTCGCCTACGGCAGGAAGAGATAAACTTGGTCCTACTGCGGTTATGAATTCAGTAGCAAAACTTGACCATTTTATAGCTTCTAATGGAACACTTTTAAATCAAAAATTTCATCCATCAGTACTTGAAGGAGAAAGTGGATATCAAAATTTTGTAAACCTTATAAAGGGATATTTTGCACAGTATGGTATGCACGTACAGTTTAATGTGGTAAGTAAAGAAATTTTGATGGAGGCACAGAAAAATCCTGAAAAATATAAAAATCTTGTAGTACGTGTAGCAGGTTATAGTGCACAATTTATTACACTTGATAAGTCAATACAAGATGATATAATAAACAGAACAGAACAGACTTTCTAAATAGGAGGAAATTCTATGCAGGGAACGATATTTAATATACAGAGATTTTCTCTCCATGATGGACCTGGAATACGTACAATAATATTTTTTAAAGGCTGTGCTTTAAGGTGTAAATGGTGTAGTAACCCTGAATCACATTCTCCAAAACCACAAATACTTTTTGTTCCTATGAACTGTATACATTGCAACAGATGTGTACAGGTATGCCCTAAAAGTGCTATTTCTATAAAAGATGGGAAAAAAATTATAGACTATAATAAATGTGATATGTGTGTTCTGTGTATAGAAAACTGCTGTTCTGGTGCACTGGAAATGAGTGGAAGAAAAGTAGGAGTAGAAGAACTTATACAGGAATTAAAAAAAGACAGTGTTTATTATAGTCAATCAGGAGGAGGAATAACTCTTTCAGGAGGAGAAACTTTATTACAACCTGATTTTGCAGCAGAACTTTTAAAAGCTTGTAAGCAGGAGGGGTGGAACACTGCCATAGAAACAGCTAATTTTGCTAATAGAAATGCTTTAGAAAAGGTTATGCCGTATACAGATTTATTTTTAGCAGATTTGAAAATATTTGATTCTGAAAAGCATAAATATTATACAGGACAGGCTAATGAAAAAATCATTGAAAATATAAAGTATATAGCTCAGTCAGATAAAGAAATAATAATAAGAATACCTATAATACCAAGTGTGAATGATGATGTTGAAAATATGTACAACACTGTTAAATTTGTAAACAGTATTGGAATAAAGGAGATAAACCTTTTACCTTATCATAGACTTGGAATAAATAAATATTCTTATTTAGGATATGATTATTTGTTAAATGAAATATTGCCACCACCTAAAGAAAAGATGCAGGAGTTAAAAAGAATTGTAGAAAATGCAGGAATTAAATGCAAAATAGGTGGTTAAAGATGGGTTATTTGGGTAATTAAATGAATGATGTTAGATTAAATTTTGGGGTGTTGCATTTTAATGTGCACCCTTTGTTGTTATGTTTTTTACGAAGTGATAGCACTTTTAAAGAAATATTAAAAATGGGTTGTGAAATGACATTCGTGCGTTTTTTCTGAAAAAGGATTTGAATTATCTTGAAATATCAATGAGCATTTGATATAATCGTCTTAAAAGTATGTTAGATTTAAAATAAGGGGTGAGAGTATGATATCAAGTATTATGGGGATGGGTCCTAATGTTTATAGTGGAAATAATGTTTCCAGAAAGTATTTTGGCAATAATGTGAACAATAATTCTAAAAAGTCATATTCAGTTTTTTTGAATAAAGCATACTCTAAAGATGTTGTTTTATATGCCAATAGTCTTTATAAAAATGTTATTACTCTTAAAGATTCTTCTAAAGATTTAAAGGAATTTGTAGATGAATATGAAACAGTAGAAGATAACATAGATACTTTAGATGATGGAAGAAAAGAAAAAATTATTGATATGTTTCAACAGAAAGTACAAAAATTTGTAGATGATTATGACAGGGCATATGAATTTGCTGATAAGCAAAAGATGAATAGTGGAGTTTTAAAGGAGTTTTTTGGTAAGTTGTGTGAAATTGGCGGAGAGCATGCTCAGATGATTCAAAGGCTTGAACTTAGTGAGGGAGAAGAAGGACTTGTAGATGTAGGAATTGAAGTGAAAGATTTTAAGCAAAAAGAAGTTATTAAAGAAAAGTTTGAAAATGTAAGGGCAGTAGTGAGTAATCTCAGTAGTTCAGTTCAAAGCCTTTTGCAGAAGCCTATGGCAGAGCATATGAATTTTAAGTCTTTAAATTATTATTATAATTACAAATTGGATTTATATCAATATCAGTCGAGGTCTTTTAGACTGATAGAATCAGGTATGATTTTAGATTTGGCATTATAATTAAAAATATTTTTGGTTGCAGACAAAAGATAACATTATATCGTAAATATATAAGCAGGCTAAATAAATTAACTATGATATTATTGGTGATTTATTTTTTATATATCTACTTTGATGTGGTAGAATATAAAAAGTGATTGACATTTTTGATATCAAAGTGTTTTATAAAGTTTGTAAAACTAATTTTATATTTATAAAAGGGGGAAGTTTTTTATGAAAACATCAGCAGAATTAAAAGCAATGGCAAAAGAGCAGCTCAAAGGAAGATGGATTCAGATTGTCCTTGCAACAGTAGTAATAGTACTTGTAAGCGGCGGAGTAAGTGCAATAACTGGGGCAATACCGGTTATAGGATGGGTAATTGGCATTGCAATATCAGCTCCATTATCATTAGGTATGGTAATCTACAATTTAAAATTTGCAACAGGCGAAACACCTGAATTAGTAGAGGTATTTTCAGGATTTAACAGATGGCTAGATTCGGTAATATTAAATTTGCTTATTACGATATTTACATTACTTTGGTCACTTTTATTTGTAATTCCCGGTATTATAAAAGCTATAAGTTATTCTATGGCGGAATATATATTGGCAGAAAATCCAGATATGAAGCCGGGAGAAGCTTTGGAATGGAGTAAAAAAATTACTAATGGTCATAAAGGAAGAATATTTTGGGTAGAACTTAGTTTTATAGGCTGGGGAATATTGGCATCTATTACTGTTATAGGTTTGTTTTGGTTAATTCCTTATGTAAATATAACTATGGTAAATCTTTATAATGAAATTAAGTGTATGAATGATGAGTATAAAACTCAAGTTTTAGAAAAAAATTCAGTTGAATTTACAGAAGAAGTAATAGATGAGTATCAAGATTATGAACAAAATTAATTAATCTAGTTAAATATAAAAGCCAGTTGTTTAAAATTTAATCAACTGGCTTTTTAATATTATTTTTTAATTTTAAAAGTGTGTTTAATAGTAACTTCTTTTATTTTTTTAACCTCTTTTGATAAAGAAAGAGATGGAATTTGATTTACAATATTTGACATATGCAATTCTTTTATATTAGATATATGACTTTTCTCTTTTTTAGTATTGTGTATTTCTATTACCTTTGAATAAAGTTCTTCCATTTTTCTACCAAATTCTTCAGAAGAATAGGGCTGAACATCAATATAAGCTTTAGCTGCCATCTCTTTAGATTTTTCCTTGTTTTTAAGGGCATCATATAGAACTTCTGAAAGTTTTTCATCATCTGAAAATACTCTACCATTTATATTATTTATTAAAAGTCCTTCTATATTTTCATCTCTTTTGGCAACAACTGGAATTTCTCCAGCCATGGCTTCAGCATAGGTAAGACCTTGAGTTTCACTTGTAGAGGCAGTAACAAATACATCAGCCATCTGATAAAACTTAGGAACATCAGACCAAGGCTGCTGACCTGCAAATATAACAGAATTATTTAATTTTAAATTTGAAGTAAGTTCTTCAAGAGCAGGTCTTACAGGTCCGTCACCTACTATCAAAAGTTTGGCATCAGGTAGTTTTTTGAGTAATTCAGGCATAGCTTTAATTACAACATCAATACTTTTTTCTTTTGCAACTCTTCCCAATGATAATATTAAAGGAGTATTATCAGTAAATCCATATTTAATTCTTTGGTCGGAAATTCCTTTTTTGGTAAAATTACTCTTTTTAAATGGTTTAAGTTGTATTCCAGTAGGAATTATTTCTATATCTCTAGTTACACCATAATTTCTTAAAGCATTATAAACTTTGGGAGATGGTGCAACTACTGCTTCAGCAGCATTACAAAAAAATTTGCTAAATTCCTGAGCCATTTTGGGTGTAATTACATAACCTCTTAAAATATAGTGAACATAATCTTCATACATAGTATGGTAAGTATGAACAATAGGAATATTGAACATAGTAGCAGCGGTTTTTCCAAGCATTCCCAAAGGAAACTCTGTTTGAGTATGAATTATATCAAGGTCTAAAGACTTAATGAGTTTCATTGCTTGTGGAGAAAAAGAAAATGCAACTCTATGAGAAGGCATAGACCAAAAAGGCATACTTGGAAGTCGGAAAACTCTAGCAGTCTGTTTAGCTTCAGGATGTGTGGTAGCAAAAATGTAAACTTTATGCCCCTGTTTATTTAATTCCTTTTCTAAGGCTCTTATGGATGTAACTACTCCATTTATCTGCGGGTAGTAAGTTTCTGTAAAAATTCCAATATTCATAAAAAATATCCCCCTGATT
>CAZQDT010000083.1:0-9451 GCA_964592005.1 uncultured Eubacteriales bacterium | reverse complement strand
CATCATCTTCAACATTATGAGCAAATGCTGCATCTGATGGAACTACTCTTTTTACAAAACATCTTGAACCACCATTTACAAAAAACTGATTTACTGCATATGCCAAATAACGATATTCTCCAAACTCATTTTCAGATAAATATCCTCCGAAAATTCTTACAAAACTTGAAAAACTTGTTATAAGTACAGGAACACCTTTGTGAGGTCCTTTTTCTGTAACTCCTAAAAATCCTACTGTACTTGTTCCTACACTTGCCATTGGAACTGAACCTGAATCAAATTCCTCTACAAATACTCCTGGTGATAAATATTCTGCCATAACTTCCCGATTTCGCCGCAGCGAAACCAGTTCCTCCTTCCAAATTTATATTATAATTAATTCAATTATAACCGCTAATAAATATCAAAATCCTAAAAGATGTCTTTGATAATATGTCTTTACATTTCCCTGAATCTGTAAAAGCTGTTGTTTTGCTGTTTCTTCATTCCATTCTTTAATAAGATATTTTTTCTTTCTCATTCTATTTATATAACCTTTCATTTCGACTATCCTTGACCATAATGCAGATATTTCATCTTCTGTAAGCAAATCCATAAGTAAATACCTTATTTGACTCTCTTCAAGTGCCTCTATCTTATCACAAATTTCTCTATCCATGTACATTTCACCCGGCAATCCTGTAAAATTAGCCTCTGCTCTTTTTATCATTTCATGCCTATTTCCAAATGAAATATCATTATCTATACCAGTCAAACTCTTATAATTTCCATTTTCATCAATATCAACCACAAAATTACCCGTATGTCTATCTATATTTCCTGACAAAGCATCCATTATATGTAATCTCGACATATCTCTCTGAAACTTAGGGTCTGACGCATTCAATGTCTTATCCGCTTCTTCGCTAAATTTAACATTTCTATTAACAATATGCTTTCTTCCCTCTCTAATTATTGCTTCTTGTTTTTCCTTTTCTCCTTCTCTTTTCGAATAAGCTTCACCTCCATAAACCATTCCCAAATCAGCTTTATTTATTTTAGTAAGATCATAACCCGGCATATTCCAATTATAAGCTCTAACACTCTTTCCTTTTGCCTCATCCATCAAAACTCCTGTTTCACCTGCCTTTGCATCAAAAGAAACTTCGTTCCCTTTTCTAGGATCTATATATTTTCCTCCTTCAAGCGAAGAATTATTTGATATTTTAGCCATTCTTGCTCCACCTATAACATTTGCCCCCAATATACTGTCAAGCCTTGCCATAGCAACTTCTCTTTTATTAAAATCATCTGCCATATTTTCTTCATCTTTTATCTGTATTCCTGCTGAAACAATATAGCCTCTTTCAATATTACTTATCTTATCGCCCTTTTTTTTGCCCGGTTTAAAAAATCCATATTTCTTTTCATCTTTGTCAATGCTATACTTATAAACGTTGTTCATTGAACCCTTCATTACTGTACCTTCAAATTGTCCATCTTCCAACGTCATCATTCTTGTTTCTTCTGCGAGAGCCTCCATTACAGTTTTTTCCTTTTGTGGAGTTTTTTCCTTTTGTGGAGAATCAAGTAAAATATGTGCCAATGCAACCAATTCTATCTCTGCCTGCTCCAACAATTTTTCTGTCATTGCTTTTCTTGCCTCGTGCTTTTTTTTCCCTTCTTTAAACCATGCTCTATGTCCATCATTACTTTTTATATACTTCTTCATGATATCAATAGCTTGAATGTATATTTGGGATATGTTTGAATATAGTGTTTTATTTTGCTCTTTATTTGAAGAAATGGTGTTGTTTTTAACTTCTTTGTCAATATGTCCTATACTTTTTTCAAGCTTATCATAAAGGGAATTTTTACTATTACCTAGCATTCCTTTTACTGTTTCTGCATCTGGAAGCATTTGTGCATAATCTGATGACTGACCTGCCATACTAATACCTGTATTTGTGTTTACCGCTCCTTGTTGTATTGTATGTACAAGTTCATGGGCAATAACTTTTTGACCTTCTTTGGTATTGGGTTTATATTCTCCCTTTCCAAAATATATATCTTTTTTATTGGTAAAGGCTCTTGCCCCCATATCTTTACACATTTGGTCAGCCTGTGCATCTGTATGTATTTCTACATTAGAAAAATCTGCATTCATTCCATTTCCAAACTTTTGAATAATTGAACCCTGTGTATCATTTGAAACCATTCTTTGAGCAACATTTCCTGAAACAGTTGAAATATTTCCTATAGAATTACCCTCAAGCAAACTTTCAGAAACTTTATCAGCTTCTCTTTCAAAACTATCATTTGGTCTTCCTACTTTAAAATCTTCTCCCAAGTTTTCAATCAATACTTGATTTGAAATCGAAGACATTTTGTTTACCAACAGCGAATCTTTTTTACCCCCGGTAAAATCCTTACTTTCTTCTTGCTTCTGCATCATTACCTTTCCCATATTCACCCCTCCTTCTTGTTATGCTGATATTTTCAATCCGCATTCGCTGCTTACTTAATCAAATTAAATCACCATATTCACCAAAATCTGATTTGAGTAAAATTCTGCCATTTTTGTAATAATTGTTTTTAATTGCCTCTATTATATGCAGATTAGATATCTCTTTATGTTCTCCAGCCGCAATATATGCTGCATTCACAAGTATTTCTTTTATACTGCTTCCTGAAAGTTCAAATTGTTTTGAAAAAAATTCAAAATCTAAATCACTTTTTACTTTAGCTTCTTTAGGCAATATACTTTTCCACAGTTTATATCTTATTTCTTCTGACGGAAAAGAAAAATTAACTATAAATTTTATTCTTCTTTTAAAGGCATCATCTATATTGTTCAGGTAATTAGTCGCTAATATTGTAATTCCTTCATATTCTTCCAGCTTTTGAAGCAAATGTGCTGTTTCCGCATTCGCATTCCTATCATTAGAATCCTTAACCTCTGAACGCTTAGCAAACAATGAATCTGCTTCATCAAAAAATAACATAGCATTTATATCTTTAGCTTTCTTAAACAACATTGATATATTTTTCTGCGTTTCACCTATATACTTGCTAATCATCTGTGACAAATCAATTCTATACAAATCAAGTCCCAACTCATTTGCCATTACTTGCACTGCCATAGTTTTTCCAGTACCGGGAGCTCCATAAAATAATGCACATAAACCTCTTCCATAAGGCATTTTTTTATTAAATCCCCACTCTTCTCCTACAACATTTCTATACTTTAGCTGATTGGATATAAGTTGCATCTGTCTTTTCTGCTCTTCATCTACAACTAAATCGTCCCATGTAAACACTGCATTTATGAGGGTTGCATATTCTCCAATCTGATTTGGACTTTGTTGTTTTACTGCTGCAACTATGTCTTTTTGTGTAATTTCATTTTTATTTTCATAGTAAGAATTTAACTTAGCTGTATCTAAAACATTTTTTATTCCACCAGGTGTCAAAATATACTTATTAGCATTTAATTCTATATCTACATCTTTTGCCAAATTATATCTTTTACCTATTTGTTTCCACAAATCAATCTTCTGAGTAACTGATAAGCTTGGAATATTTAAAGAAAATAATTCTGCTTTAATCCAATCATTTCTTATTTTTTCTTCCGATAAAATAAAAATCATTCTGTTATATTTTAAAAATGATTTTATTATGTAATTTAATTTTTCGCAGCTTTTCGATTCTGTAAAACACAAAATACTTTTACTTAATATAGCTTCTAATAAAATATCATTTATAAGACACTTTAAACTTTTTTCCTCACAAGTAATAAATTTTTCAAAATCTACAAATAAAATATTAAAATCCAATTTCAATGCAACATTTTTTATTATCAATTTTTTACCAATACTTTTAGAGCCATATAGATTAATTATATAATCCCACTCATTTTTGTTGTTTGTTTCTTTTACCAAATTTATAATACCTTCTACTTGGTCTTTAAATATACTTCTTTCTACTTCACAATTTTGAAAATCAAAAACGTCTGTAAAATACTGTAAATATTCTTCTGGTTCATCTTCATACCAAATATAATTTATTACCCTTTTTTTTAATTTTAAAAAGGCTGATAAAACAGATTGACTATCACTTTCTAAAATATCATACAATATCTTAAAATTAATATCTTTGCCGGATATAAATGTCATTTCTTCTTCATAATCTAAATTATATACCATTTCATACAAAGATATGATTGCACCTTTTGTAATAAATTTACTGTTTATATCATCCTGCAAATATGCGAAAATTCTTTCATATTTTCTATCATATTCACTCATTAATGAAAATATAAATACAAATCTCTGAAATCTAGTAAATTCTAAATCTCTCATTAAATCAATAATTCTAAAGTTTTCAGAAGTATTTATTGTAATATACTCTCTTTGCATTATATGATTTTCAGCTTTTAAAATATAGTCTTTAACTTTTTCAGATAATTTCATATTTCTGTTTTCAATGATATTGTCTTTCAAACATTTTTCTACTTCCTGTGGCATAACTACAAGTCCACGAAGCTTTAACTTTTCTGTTTCCTCAGTATCTGTCTTTAAAGCCAATGCAACTGATACATAAATATCTGTTAAACAACTTAAATCCAACAGATATTCTCGAAGACCTGAATAAGGTTTATTTGTTTCTTTTTCATCAAAATACTCATAAAAATTAAATATTCCCAAGCTTCAAATCTCCTTTTACAAATATTTCCCCAATATTTTTTTACCTACAAACACCTGTATAACAAGATTTCTTAACCTCTCTTACTCGATTTTATCATAAAAAAAATCAAAAGTAAACTCCTCATTGGGGTAGTTTAAATATTTTTTTTAATGTTTTTTTTAATATAAAAACATAGAAAAAACAGTTGAACAAAAAAATGATACATGGTATACTGACAATTGAGTATTTACCCAATATAACTTAAAATTTAACAATATTAAATTACATTTTAATATGAAATATTCCTTTATTTTTTTGCTGATATTTATTTTTGTATACAAAAGAGATATATTATAAAAATATAGCAATATGTTAAAGGAAACAAAAATTTTATAAATATATTTTTTTACATAATTAGCATTATCTTAGGGGGTTTTATTTTGAATAAATCTAAAAGCAACACAGAACAAATAAGTGTAAAAAAAGTTAAAGATTTTTATAATAACATAGAAAAACCATGGCCAGATGATTTTTTTAATTCATATACACACAATTTTATTAATTCATATATTTTAAAAGAACTAAAAACACTCAATAGTAATTGTCTGATTTTAAATGCAGGCTCAGGTGGTTCTACATATGACATTCCCGGTACTATGTATCATTTAGATATCGCTTTAAATCGAATTGCACATCTTCCAAAACATTGTGTAGGAAGTATTGATAACAGTCCTTTTAATAATAATTTTTTTGATGCCATTATATGTGTCGGTACGGTTATCAATTATACTCCAAAGCCAGAAATGGCAGTAAGTGAATTGAGCAGAGTTCTTAAACCAAACGGAATACTTATATTAGAATATGAACGTAGTGGCAGTGGTGTATTACCAAAGGAACATAGAAATAAAGAAAAATTCTTATATAAACATATCTATTTTGGAAAACCTCATGAAAATTATCTTTATTCAGATAAATTCATTAAAGGTCTTTTGAAAAAAAATGATTTAAAAATCAATAATTTTACAAATTTTCATGCTTCCATTCCATTTATAGATTATTTTTTCACTCATACAGATGAAGATGATTTTATGGAAAAATATGTATCTTGGGATAAATTTATGCACATTTGTCCTATTATAAAAAATTATTCACACAATGCCATACTTAAATGTACCAAATTAAACTAAAACATGGAGGAAACTTTTATGAACAAAAAAGATTACGAACATCATATTGCAGATTTTTATAACAATGTTGACGAAGTGTGGCCATCTGATGACAAATGGCATATGTATACACACAATACAATTTCAAAATATGTATATAAAAAAATCAAATCTTATAACTTAAACGAAAATCAATTAATATTAAATGCTGGTTCAGGAGGAATGACATATAATATCAAACATAATATGTATCATTTGGATATAGCCGAAACTAAAATAAATAAATTTTCTGACTGGTTTACTGGAAGTGTAGAAAAACTCCCTTTCGAGGATAATTTTTTTGATGTGTGTATCTGTGTAGGTACTGTTGTAAATTATTGTGATGTTAGACTTGCAATCAAAGAGCTTTCAAGAGTCCTCAAACCTAATGGTAAATTAATTCTAGAATTTGAAAACAGCAGAAGTATTGAATTTTTATTCAGCAAGAGTTTCTCTAAACCTAAAGGAACAATAAAAAGTAAATATTTTAATGAAGAACACATTTATTGGGTATACTCTCAGGAATATATATATCATTTACTTTCCAAATCAGGTCTTAAAGTTCTTAATTCTGAAAGTATACATATATTAAGTTCTTTTTTATATAGATTAATTCCTGTTGAAAACTTTTCATATAGAGCCTGTTATTTTGATAAATTATTGCAAAATAAAAAAATTTCAAAATACTGCTCCAATATTATCTTAGAAGCTAAAAAGGAGTGATGTTAATGAATAAAAAGAAAATTCTTAAATTGGTACTTGTTATTCTTATCATAGTTAATACTGTATTTATATCCTTAAACTTAGATATATTAACAAATTTTAATATATTAAAAGGTACGGGAGAATTTTCTTATCCTTCTTTTATTTTGGTAAATGAAGAAGGAAATAAATATTTTATAAATAATTCTTTGACTCAGGTTTTGGTTCTTGACAAAAATGACAATTATTTGTTTGAAATCAATGGTGGAAAAAACACTGAAAAAGGATTTAATTTTGTAAATAATATCGCAGTAGATAAAAAAGGTTATATATATATTTCTGATGTCAGTTACAACAGTCATTATGACCGTGATGAACAGATAAAATTACTAAGATATAAACCAAATGGTTCTTTTGATAGAATTTTATACAACTATACATATGAGTGTGATGATAATGAAAAACCTTACATTCATTCTTCATTTATGACACTTGAATATTATAATGGCAGAATTTATTATGCCCAAAGAGATTTTAACAGTTTTTCAATGTTTTCAATAGCATCTGATGGCTCTGAAACAGAACCTAGGTTAGAAAGAAGATATGACTATGAAAATGCAGGACTTCTCATTGCTGATTTTGCTTTAGATATTCCTAATAATACAATTTATATTTCAACTAAAAAAGGAGATATTTTTAAAGCTTCTGATGAAGAATTTGAGCTTATATATGATGGTGGAAATTTCAATGGATTTTTTAACTTTTATGAAGTTCCAAATGAAATATCTATAAATAATGATGCTTCAAAATTGTTTTATACAGATATTGGAACTCGTGAAGTCTATTCAATAGATTTAAAAACCTTTGAAAAACAGACAATACTGGAAAGCGATAAATGTCTTACATTAGATGAACAAGAAATTTATTACAGAATAAATACAGTTATAAATTCTAAAGATACTGTTTCAGTATGTGCTTCTAGTGGAAATTATTATATTTGCCAAGACGGAAATACTATTTCCTCAAACTGCGAATTTTATTATAATGTAAGTACTATTATTAAATTCATAGCTCTTTGGATTGGAATACTAATAATAGCTAGTTTCTTATTTTATATGCTGTGCAAGCTTGTTATATATACTTTTAATTCTGAAAAAGGAGAACTTATACAGACTTATATTCTTATTTTTACAGCTATAATGGTTATATTTATATCTGTTACAAGTATTCTCATAAATAGTACAAGTGAAAGATACTATAATTCTATACTGTCAAGTACATATTCTATTTCTAAGCTTACAGCAGAATTGATAGATGGAGATATTCTCGAAAGAATAAATACTCCTGATGACTATATGAACGAAGATTATCAAATAATAAGAAATCAGCTTCATTCTGCTTATTCGGGAAATGACCAAGATATGGACTCTACATATTGTGTTTTGTACAAATTAAAAAATGATGTTGTATACTATACTCTTCATTTAAGTGATGACTCTGGAGTTGTATATCCAGATGAGCTTACTTATGAAGAATCAGACTTCAAAACAATATCTGAATTAAATGCACCTTTAACATACAGTGAAGTAGAAACTGGAGATGGAGAATGGATGTATACCACCTCTCCTATATATAATTCAAAAGGAAAAATAGTCGCTGTTTGTGAAGTAGGAAAAAATAGAGTTACATACTCCCAAGCCAACAAACAGATGATATTAGAAGTTTTAATCAACGTAAGTTCTCTTACAGTAGTTGTATTTTTAATATTCTCTGAATTGGTAAATTTCATAAATATATTAAAACAAAGGATTAAAAATTCTAATGAAAATAAACCTTATAATGATTTACTTTTAGTTGACTTTACAAGAATATATGCCTTTATAATATATGCTGCGGATAATTTTACTTCTGTAATAATTCCGCTTATGTCACAAAAACTCTATAATCCTAATAGCGTACTTCCTGAAAGCATTGCTATTGCTCTGCCACTTTCTGCACAATCTTTTTCAATGGCAATAAGTGGATTTTTTGCAGGACAGCTTTCACACAAGATAGGAACAAGAAAATGTTTTATTGGTGGAATAATTTTACATATTGTTGGATTGACAATGTGTGCCTTATCTACCTCTATTCCAATGTTTTCTTTATCCATGTTCATAGTTGGTATGGGAATGGGCACTAACAGTATCTGTCTTAATTCTTATATCATTGTAAGAAAAGATAATGATGAAAAAAGCCGAGGTTTTTCCCTCCTTACAGCTGGAACATTTGCTGGTACAAACTGTGGTGTTATAATAGGAACTTTAATTTCAGAACAACATGGATATTCATATGTATTTTTTGTATCAGCCGCTGTTGCTGTACTTGTTTTAATACTCGTACTTACTTTATACAAAAAAGATTATGACGCACAAGAAGAAGATTGTGATGAAGAAGAGATTTCTAAAATTTCATTACTTTCATTCCTTACTAAAATTAAAGTTATAGGTTATTTTATATTTGCAATGACCCCATATATAATATTTGCATCTTTTGTATTCTATTTTCTGCCTCTGTATGCTTCAGAACAAGGCGTTTCAGAATCTAGAATTGGTCTTATAACTTTAGCTTATGGTATTGGTGCTTCTTATTTGTCACCTTTACTCACTAAATTGATAGTAGAAAAACTTGGTTCAAGATTTTCTTTAATATTGGCAAGCTTACTTACTGCTGCCTCTTTAATATTATTTATAATCAGTCCTACTGTCGGTGCTTTAATTTTTGTAGTAATAATTATGGGTATAGCGGACAGTTTTTTGTATCCTGCAGTATCAATGTATATTTCTGAAATTCATTAAGTTCAAGCTTATGGAGAAAATAAAGCTTTATGTGTATACATT
>CAZQDT010000082.1:1117-9703 GCA_964592005.1 uncultured Eubacteriales bacterium | reverse complement strand
ATACTCATTTCTGAATATGGGAGGCTGTCAACAATTTTCTAAGTTATAAATTTTACTATGTTTTAATAAACTTTTATAACTTATTTGTAACTGTTAGTTACCTCTACTTCTAGAAGTCCATTTATATCATATGTATATCTTACATCTATCGCTTGACTCCCTGCCGGACCTGTTGGAACGGATACATTCAATTCTCCAAGATAAATATTATCTTTAGAAAGTCTGCTTTCTCCCTGCAAGACTTCTACTGTTATTTTCTTTTGATTTTCATGTACTGTATACAATCTTTCCACACGACTTACTGGAATAATAGTATTTCTTTCAATAATAGGGCAGAAATGTCCTGACTCATAGTATCCGCTAGATTTTTGAACAGATATATTTGTACCAAGCGTATAAGGGCATACGTCTGTAAGAACTATATCTTTTATCTGCTCTTTTCTTTGTTTCATTGCAGCCTGTATACCTGCTCCTATCGCAACAGCCTCATCAGGGTCTATTCCAACTGATGGCAATCTTCCAAAAGTCCTGCTGACAAAAGTACGTATTATAGGAAGTTTTGTAGAACCACCTACCAAAACTATTGCATCTATTTCTTTGACTTTTATAGAAGCATCTCCCAAAGCTCTCTCTATTGGCTTACGAAGTTTCATAAGAAGTGGCTGACAAGCTTTTTCATACTCATCAAGCTTGATCGTACATTCTTTAATTTCTTCTCCTACTTTACAGGACATAGTTACAATTTTGTTATTTGAAAATGCCCTTTTTGCAACTTCAGCTTCTTTTCGGATAAGTGCAATTGCCTTTTCATCAAGCTCACTTTCATTAAGTTTATTTTCTTTCATAAACATATCTTTTAAAATAGCAGTAAAATCTTCTCCACCTAAATAATTATCGCCCGCAACTCCTCTTACTTCCATTACATTTTTATAAAGCTCCAGTATTGAAACATCAAATGTTCCGCCACCCAAGTCAAATATTAAAAATTTTGTGTTAAGCTGCTTTTCATGCAAACCATATGCTATTGCCGCAGCAGTAGGTTCATTTATAATTCTCTCTACTTTAAGTCCTGCCAATTCTCCGGCTCTTTTGGTTGCCTTACGCTGTGTATCATTAAAATATGCTGGAACACTTATGACTGCTTCTTCAATTTTTTCACCTAAAAATAATTCTGCATCTTCTTTTAAAGAACGAATTACAAAAGAAGATAATTCTTCTGGCAAAAAAGTTTTTTCTCCCAATTTAATTTCTTTTTTTATACCCATACTTCTTTTAAATAGCGATGCTGTCATATCAGGATAAGTCATCTGACGTTCTTTTGCAACATCTCCTACGAATATTTCACCATTTTCATTTATACTTACAACTGATGGTGTCAAATGTCCACCAAATCTATTAGGAATGATAGTTGCCTTCCCATCTACAAAACAGGAAACCGCACTGTTAGTTGTTCCTAAATCTATACCTATAATCGACATTGAAACTGTCACTCCTTCACTTTTTTAATAATTATATAATTTATAAATATAAAAATCAAGGAATTAACCTATATTTAGACAAGTTAATTCCTCATTTTACACATCATAACTATTGAGCTGAATATGAAATTATTTCTACTTTTTCTATAACAACATCTTCCACAGGTTTATCATTACTATCCGTAGTTACCGCTGCTATTGTATCAACTACATCCATACCTTCAAAAACCTGTCCAAAAACCGTATGTGCATAATCAAGCCAAGGGGTACCACCTTTTTCTTTATATGCCTTAACTACTTCTTCAGACCATAAACCTTCATAAGCTTCTGTTGCATTAAGTTCAGTCATTTGGTTTAAAAGACTTTCATCTACTGTTTTAGCCTGAACTATAAAAAACTGGCTACCATTGGTATCAGTTCCCGAATTAGCCATTGATAAAGCTCCTCGTACATTGTGGTAACTCATAGAAAATTCATCTTCAAATGCTTCACCCCAAATACTTTCACCGCCCATACCTGTGCCAGTAGGGTCACCACCCTGTATCATAAAATCATTTATAACTCTATGAAAAATAAGTCCGTCATAATATCCTTCTTTTGCATGAGTTTTAAAATTTTCTACCGCCTTAGGTGCTGCATCAGCAAAAAGTCTTATCTTTATAACTCCCTTATTTGTAGTCATAACTGCTATTTCTTCGCCATCTTGCGGCATATCAAGCTGACTAAAACTGCTTCCCCCATTCAACTTTGATGTATCAAGACCATTTTTTGAACATCCTGCAAATACCAACATTCCAATCAATAACATTACTAACAAATTTTTCAATTTCATATTTTTAATTCCTCTCTTTTATTTTACTACTTTCTTTACTGCCTCTGCCACTTTATCTGCCACACCTTCATCAAAAGGTTTAGGAAGAATATTTTCTTCATTAAGTTCTGTTTCAGGTATCATATTTGCTAAAGCTTCTGCTGCTGCAAGCTTCATTTCTTCAGTAATAGCCTTTGCCCTTGCTTGCATAGCACCTTTAAAAATTCCAGGGAATACAAGCACATTGTTTACCTGATTAGGATAATCTGAACGTCCTGTACCCATAATTCTTATACCTGCCTGTTTTGCTATATCTGGTAAAATTTCAGGTACAGGGTTTGCCATGGCAAAAACTATCGCATCCTTATTCATAGTCTTAGCCATTTCCAAAGATACAACATTTGCTGAAGAAACACCTATAAATATATCCGCATTTTTAAGTGCATCAGAAAGATTTCCTTTTTCATTGTAAGGATTTGTTATTTCTGACAACTCTTTCTTTGCCCAATTCGTAAATTCTAAATCTTTGTGAATTATACCACTTCTATCACATACAATTATATTTTTAAAGCCATAATTAAGCAAAAGCTTACATATAGCTGTACCAGCTGAACCTGCACCATTTATTACAACCTTAACTGTCGCTTTGTCCTTTTTAACAAGTTTCATAGCATTAATAATACCTGCTAACACTACCACTGCTGTACCATGCTGGTCATCATGAAATACCGGTATATCCAATTCTTTTTTCAATCGTTCTTCTATCTCAAAACATCTAGGGGCAGATATATCCTCAAGATTTATACCTCCATAATTAGGAGCAAGATATTTTATTGTTTTTACTATTTCATCTGTATCTTTAGTATCCAAACATATAGGAACTGCATTGACTCCACCAAACTCTTTAAATAATACACATTTCCCCTCCATTACAGGAATTGCTGCTTCAGGCCCTATATCTCCAAGTCCCAAAACCGCTGTACCATCAGAAATTACTGCAACTGTATTTCCTTTCATTGTATATTCATATACATCTTCTTTATTTGAATGTATTTTTCTACAAGGCTCTGCTACTCCCGGTGTATAGGCTATTGACAAATCCTCTGCTGTTTTTACTGTTGCTTTGCTTTTAACTTCAAGTTTACCTTTCCATTGTTTGTGCATCTCTAGTGCTTTTTCATTTATATCCATGGTTTATTCTTCCTTTCCTCAACAGACAATAATTAACCTAGTTAGTATACCACTTCAGCGTTTGAAATTCAACTTAATATCTCAATAGTTTGTAAATTTTTTATTAACAATTTTATTTCTTTAAAGTTGCAAAAATTTTTACCCAAAACCTTTGCAAAAATTTTTTGCTTTTTATTTTTATTTGTTTTATTTTACAAAAATTTATGTTATACTTAATTTGCATTTTATTTTTAAGGGGGAGTATTTGTGCAAAAAAAAGCATCTAAATTTTTTGAAACTAATAAAAAACTTTTTTTAACTAATAAAACTGAATTTTTAAAGGTTTTATTTAAATCAGAGCTTAATCCAGTACATATACTTGCACTTTCTTTAAACAAAAATATTTTTAATTCATATTTTTGTGAAGATATAAATCTTTTTACAGAAATACTTGATTACATATATAGCCAAAATCGTGCTTATGTAATATCCGATATACTTACACTAGATAATATTAATGAAAATACTGCTTTTTTTATTAATGCTTATCTAGCTTCAAAAAATTCTTCTGTTTACTCTAAAGAACTTGATTACATAAACACAAAATTAAAAGACATATTGTCATATATAATTAAAGGCGAAACAGACTCTGATGACATTAAATATATAAAAGAACTTTTATATTATCAAGGAGATACAAATTTCACATTAAAAAAAATATCTAAAATTAATGCAAATGAAGAAAATCTTCGTGCAATTTTTTCTGCCTGCTGTTTTGCAACTCCTTGCTCACGGTTAGCGTTCAATTTTGTGCGAGTAGCCACCATGGTTTTCCCTGATATTGTATTTCCTGCAATTTTTAACCTTTGCAGAGATGATATAAATATAGTATTTATTTTTATTGAAAAATATAAACTTCACCAAAAAGAACTTTTTAACTGGATAATACAAACACCTTATTACTACAATAAAGCTAATTTATCAGTTCTTTATAATCAAAACAAAGAACTTTTTATAAATGCAGCTCAAAAATGTCCTCCTAATGATGAGGCTAATCTTTATATGTCTACAAAACTAACTAATACTAGTAGACTTATGGATTTATATACCTCTTGCAATGTAGATACTCGTATTGCAATACTTGATTATGTTTTCAAATTAAATCCAAGTTTAAATTACATTTATGTTTGCAGATGTATAGATGACACCTCCAAGCAGGTATCAGAAAAAATAATTTCGCTACTTAAGCCTTACCAGCCTGCTCATAGAGCTTGTACCGAACTTTTAAACAACAGTAAAGTACAAATTCGTGAAACAGCAGTTAAAATTTTGGCAGACTCTAAAGAACCCTATATTCTTGAAACTCTCATAATGGCTTCAAAAATAGAAAAAAATATAAATCTCAAATTTCTTATGTTATCAATTGTTGGAGTTTCTTCTGATAAGGCAAATGACAGCATAAATTTTGTGGATTATTGTTCCAAAACAGCTAAAAACAGTAAAAAAATCGGTAAAATACTCTGGCTTAATCCTAATTCTTTGCCTGATTTGCACTATTCAGACGGAAAAATTTTAGAAAATGAAGTATACCATTATATACTTATTGCTTATGCTACTGAAAAATTTTCACAGGATAATATTCTTGAAAATATAATTTCAAGAACAAATTCAGATGACCTTTCTAACCTATCTTTAGAACTTTTAAAACGTTGGAAAGAAATTGACACAGATACAAAACAAAAATGGATTTTAAATTTTGTATGTAGCTTTGGAAATGCTCAAGTAATTACAACTCTTGAACAATTTATTTATAATTGGCTCTATCAGTCAAGGCGTTCTATTGCTTCAAAAACTTTAGATGCCATAAAATCAAGTCCAATTGAAAATAGCCAAATAATTGCTTCTCGCATAGAAGAAAACATTAAAAATAAAAAAACAAAAGAACTTGTAGATGACGAAACCAAAAATAAAGGTTTTAAATAAATCACATATTGACAGCAAACCATTAAAATGTTATTATTGGTTTGTTGATTTTGGAGAGGTGTCCGAGTGGTTTAAGGTGACAGTCTCGAAAACTGTTGTGCTTAACAGCACCGTGGGTTCAAATCCCATCCTCTCCGTATATATAATTGAGGGTGTTACTTATGTAACAGCCTCATTTGTTTTGTTAAATATACTTTATTAGGAGGATTTTTATGAAAATAGAACACGCTTCAAGACTTAATCATTTTCAAACGGGAATTTTTGCAGCACTTGACCAAAAAAAACAGGAGCTTATAGACAATGGTAAAAAAATTTACAATCTTTCAATTGGAACTCCTGATTTTGAAACTCCTAAGCATATAAGACAAGCTCTATCAGATGCCGCCAAAGATCCCAAAAACTGGGTATATTCTCTTAAAGATATTCCAGAACTTTTAAATGCAGTAGTTGATTATTACAAAAAACGTTTTGATGTAGAATTAAAAACAGATGAAATAATGTCAGTAAATGGAAGTCAAGAAGGCATTGGGCATATAGGAATGGCTCTTTGTAATCCCGGTGACATTGTTCTACTTCCTAATCCGGGATATCCCATATTTGAAGCAGGTTCATACCTTGGTGAAGCGGAATTACATTTTTATTCCCTAAAAGAAGAAAATGGATTTTTACCTGATTTTAGCGAAATTCCCGATGAAATAGCTGATAAAGCAAAATTTATTATAGTTTCATATCCTTTAAATCCTGTATGTGCCACAGCTCCAAAAGAAATGTATGAAGAACTTATTAAGTTTGCCAAAAAACATAATATAATCGTTATACATGACAATGCTTATTCAGATATAATTTTTGACAGAGAACAAGGATTTTCTTTCCTTTCAATAGAGGGAGCTAAAGATGTCGGTGTAGAATTTTTCTCACTTTCAAAATCTTTCAATACTACTGGTGCAAGAATTTCTTTTATGGTGGGAAATAAAGAAGTTGTTAATTCATTAAAACTTTTACGTTCACAGTTTGATTTTGGTATGTTTCTCCCTATACAATATGCTGCTATTGCCGCTTTAAAAGGACCTTTAGATGGTGTAAAAAAGCAATGTGAAATCTACAAACAAAGACGAGATGCTCTCTGTGGTGGTTTGCGTTCAATAGGCTGGAATGTTAAAGATACTTCCGGAACAATGTTCGTATGGGCTAAAATTCCACCACAATTCAAAACTACTGCTGAATTTTGTATGGAACTTATGGATAAAACAGGTGTCATCTGTACACCTGGCGACTCATTTGGTTCTCTCGGTGAAGGCTATGTAAGATTTGCCTTAGTAGTACCAGTTGAAAAAATACAGGAAATCGTCAAAGTCATAGATGAAAGTGGAATTCTAAAACAAAACAAATTCTATTAATAAGCAAGCCCCTGCTTATTGCTCCTCGCAATTAAAGTAGGGGCTTGCTTAGTTTAGTTAAATAACAAACATTTACTATTTTGTAATTATTTGTTTATTTTATCACTCTCAATCTTACAACTATGTGTCTTTGTTTCTCTGTCATAATTAATACCACAAAGTATTATTTCTCCCTTATAATCTTCTAATGTTTTTACATATTTTTTCTCTTTAATCTGTTTAATTGCTGTATCTGCGTCTTTATCCCACTTCAATTCTAATATTGCCGCTGGTTTATTTCTATTTGTTCTAGGAAATAATACTATATCTGCAAATCCTTTTCCTGCTGGTAATTCTCTTTTCAGTATATAATAATCTCTTGCTTTATAAAATGCTAAACTTAGTACACAACTTAAATCATTTTCTTTATTATAGGTAAGTATTGACGATGTTTCCATATGCACCTCATCTACCATCTGTGCCACTTTTTCTTCTTCTCCATTCCATAATGCTTCTAACAGCTCTTTTGACATTTTAATGGACTTTATCACTTCTTTCCAATCTCCGTCCCTCATCGCTGTTATAAATTCTTCTTTTATCTCTTCATTTGGTATAAAAGCTGACTTTGTTTCAGAATTATATCCCAAATATCCTAAATGTATCAACAACGTAAGTACATCATCTTTTGTGCTGAAAGTAGTCATATCATTTTGAAAGTTTCTTATATCTACTTCAACACTCTCTCCACTCAACATTTTTACAATACTATCTTTTAATCCATCAAAATTCATATCTATATATACTTTAAGTGCTTCATATGTTTCCGTATTATTCCAATAACTTAGATACTCTTGGTTCAACATACAATCTACTACTGATTTAGGACTGTATATTTCTCCTATTCTTGGAAAATAATATCCATTATACCAGTGTTTGGTTTCTAAGATATCCATATCAAATCTCCTGCAAAGATTTTCTACTTCATTTTCTGTAAATCCTACATATTTTGCCAAAACCTTTGGCTGAGTCATTGAAAACTCTGAAAACATATTTAATGCTGAATGTACTCCATATTTTTTTATTGGAAGTATTCCCGTCATATATACCATACTTATATATATCTTATCCTTAAATAAATCTCTCAAAAAATCCAGATATTTCTTCTGCATTTCATTATTATTTTGCTTTTCTCTAAATATACAATCCCATTCATCTATTAAAAATACAAATCCAATTTCTGTATTATTGTATATTTTTTCTAATACCACCGACAAAATATTTTCATCTTCTTTAACTATATCAGGATAAGCTTCTTTTAATTCCTCTATTACTGTCTTTTCCAAATATGACAACATATTTTCTGAACTTTTCGCACGAGTTAAAAAACTAATCATATTTAAAAATATCACATTATATTTATTTAGATGTTTTTCAAATGTTTCTGATTTTTCTATTTCTAACTCCTTGAACAATTCTCTTGTATTTCTATTTTTTCCATAATATGCTGCCATCATTTCTAATGCCATTGTTTTCCCAAATCTCCTTGGGCGACTTACACATATATATTTCTGCTTTGTATTAATTTTTTTATTAAAATATTCAATCATACCTGTTTTATCTACATATATTTCTGAATTTAAAGCTTCCTTAAAACCATTACTCCTTGGATTTAGATAAATACCCATTTAAACACCCCTCTCTACTTCTCCACTTTCTCAATCTTACAACTATGTGTCTTTGTTTCTCTGTCATAATTAATACCACAAAG
>CAZQDT010000082.1:0-1017 GCA_964592005.1 uncultured Eubacteriales bacterium | reverse complement strand
TTCGCACGAGTTAAAAAACTAATCATATTTAAAAATATCACATTATATTTATTTAAATGTTTTTCAAATGTTTCTGACTTTTCTATTTCTAAATCTTTGAATAATTCTCTTGTATTCTCATTTCTGCCATAATAAGCCGACATCATATTTAATGCCATCGTTTTTCCAAATCGTCTGGGACGACTTACACATATATATCTCTGTTCAGTATCAATTATTTTATTTGTATAATCTATCAAACCTGTTTTATCCACATATATTTGAGAATTTAAACTTTTTTTAAACATTTCACTTCTTGGATTAAGATAAATACCCATAATCAACTTCCTTTCACTTCATATTTAACTTACTTAAATTATAAACCATTACAAGCAATACTATCAAGAACTTTGTGTGAAAACTAAATATCCCAAACTAATTAAATATATTTTCTAATAAAATAAAAAAGCTAAGAATTAACTTCCCAGCTTTTAATATCTCTATATTTCAATTAAACTACTGCAATTATATCTCGGTGCCATACTTAATTTCAAATCACTTCCTATTTTTACTCCTTTTCCCTGCAATATATTTGCTACTGTCAAATAAGCCAATTCTGGAAGATTGTTTTCTTTACTTAAATGTCCTAATAAAACATATTTAAGTTTATCATCTAATACTTGAGATAAAAGTTCTCCTGATGTTTCATTGGACAAATGTCCAAATTCTCCTAGTATTCTACGTTTCAACAGATATGGATAACTTCCTGCTTTAAGCATATTTTCATCATGATTTGCTTCTAAAAGCAAAGCTGATGAGCCTTTTATATTTTCTTTGATAACTTCTGTAATATGCCCTATATCCGTTGCTACTGAAATTTTCGCATTATCTGCTATTACACTATATCCCACTGGTTCATTTGCATCATGTGGAATTTCATAAGCACGAATTAATAAATCCTCAATTTCAATATCTCTATTTTTATCTATAATCTTTTTATTTTCTTCAGCAATTTTACCTAAATCTTTTTCCATACCA
>CAZQDT010000081.1:0-9713 GCA_964592005.1 uncultured Eubacteriales bacterium | reverse complement strand
ACAGAAGAAGAAGTAAGGGCAAATGCTGAATATATGGCAAAACATTTGAAAAAATACGGCTGGGAATATGTGGTAGTAGATATACAATGGTATGAGCCAGAAGCAGTATCAGCAATATACCGACCATTTGTACCTCTTGAAATGGACGAATATTCAAGACTTATACCATCTGTAAAAAGATTTCCATCAGCTAGAGATGGACAGGGTTTTAAACCTTTGGCTGATTATATACATTCTTTAGGCTTGAAATTTGGAATACATATAATGAGGGGAATACCTCGTCAGGCAGTACACCAAAATACACCAATAAAGGGTACAGATATAAAAGCAAGAGAAATAGCTCATGAAGCGTCTATATGTCTTTGGAATACAGATATGTACGGTGTGGATTATAGAAAAAAAGGAGCACAGGAATATTATAATTCACTTTTGGAAATGTATGCACAATGGGGTGTAGATTTTATAAAGGTAGATGATATAGCATATTCAAGGCTTCATAAGGCATATCTTAAAGAAGAAGTTGAGCTTATAAGAAAAGCTATTGATAATACGGGTAGGGAAATAGTGCTTAGTCTTTCACCGGGACCAGCGGTTTTAGAAGAAGCAGAGCATTTAAAGAAAAATGCAAATATGTGGCGTATGACAGACGATTTTTGGGACAGTTGGGAGCAGCTTTTAGCAGAATTTGAACGTTGTGATAAGTGGAGCATTCATTCAGGAGAAGGTCATTGGCCTGATGCGGATATGCTTCCGGTGGGGCATATAGCACTTAGAGCTTATGACAAAGGAACTGAGGGAAGATGGACTAGATTTACTAAAGATGAACAGATAACGATGATGAGTTTGTGGTGTATGATGCGTTCTCCGTTGATGTTAGGCTGTGAACTTAGAAGTACAGATGAATGGACTATGGATTTGCTTACAAATGAAGAAATTATAGAAATTACTAAAAATAGTTTTAATAATCATCAGTTATTGAGAGATGATAAAAAAGTAATTTGGGTAGCGGATAGTAAAGATGGAAACAAATATGTTGCATTTTTCAATATAAGCGAAGAAAAAATAAACTTAAAAGTTGAAATTGAAAAACTTGCTATAAGCAGGATATTAAAAGTAAGGGATTTGTGGAAAAAAGAAAACTGTCCAGATATTTCTGAACAGCTTTGTATGGAAATACCGATGCATGGAGCTAAGGTATTTAAAATTTATAGTTAGGAAAAGCTTTGAGAATTTCTGTAACTACGCCATTGTTGTTATTGCTTGGAGCAATGAAACGTGCCTGTTGTTTAATTTCATCAATGGCGTTTTCCATTGCATAGCTGTAATATGCAGTTTTAAACATTTCGAGGTCATTGAAATTATCACCAAATACCATAGTTTCTTCTAGGGAGATGTTAAATTTTTTCTGAATGAATTTTATAGCATTTCCTTTGTGGGTGATTAATGAGTTTACATCAAACCATTTTGGACCAGAAATACAAAGTTGAGCCTGTCCTTTAAATTTTTCGGACATTATGGGAGCTGAATTATTTGCGGTTTCTTGAAAATCACAAAGACTTACTTTTATAAATTCTTCGGTCTTGGTTAAATCTTCCACTATTACCAAAGATATTAAATATTGACCGAGTTCTCCCATAAAACGTTCAGATGGGTTTTCGATATAAGCTTTTTCGGAAGTACAAGCTAGAATTTCAGCATCTTTTATTTTCCTTGCTTCGGTAATTACCTTATCAGTAAATTTTTTATCCATATTGCAGGTATAGAGAGTTTTTCCCTGATATACTATATGTCCACCATTTTGACAAATAAATAAAATATCATTTTTTACTTCATCAAAAATTTTTACAAGTCCTGCGTACTGTCTGCCGCTTGCAATAGCAAATAATACATTTTCTTTTTTTAAATTTCTAATAATGTCAAATAGATTAGGAGGAAAAACTTTATCGTCATTTAATAAAGTTCCGTCCATATCGGTTGCAATTAATTTAATCATTATGTAAGTTCCTTTCTAATTATACATATTATTGACTTGTATAGTATAAATCAAATTAAGCAACTATACAAGCAAATTAAAATTTAATTTAATGTAAAAAATTAATTAAAATTAATAAAAAAATAGTGCAAAAAAAAATGATATTATGATATAATTATAAAATAATAATATAAAATTTTAATTTGTTATTTGAAACATAAAATAATTGGTTATGTAGATAAAACATCAGAGAGGTGTTGTATATGAGGATACATAAAAGATTTTTAAAAGAAGCAATGGAATTTTTGGTATCAATGGGAACAGTTGTTAGTTATACAGTAGATGAAACTTTTGTACTTATGAATGTAGTAAATACAGTAACTTATAAAGTAGAAATGCTGATAATTAATTATTCAGGCAATGGCTATTTAGATTTTAAAGATTTAAAGCTAGAATTGCGTCAGAAAAATTATTCATATGATATATATAACAATTTAGTATTGTTTATAGATTTTAACGACAGAAAAAAGGTAGCCTATAATGAAAAATATAAATGTTATGAATTGTTTGGAAAAGAGTCAGACATAATAGACAGTATAGTGGGATTAGATGAGATTATGAAGCCTTATCTTATAGAGTTAAACCAAAATGGATATAAGACTATAAGTTCATGTGAGGGACATAAAGAAGGATTGGATTTATTATATATACAGTTTCCGAGTGAATATATAGAAGATGAATTGATATGTAAGATATTAGAAAATACACCAATTATTGAGTGGGAAATGAATTACATACGTACTTTACGTTTAGGAGTTTATAAAGTTGCTACTCTTAAAATAAAGACAGAATCAAGAGAAGTAAGAATGAAAACTTTACGTCAGGCAGTGGATATTATGTTGGAATATAAAAAAGATAAGCAGGAGTAAAAAATGGGTATAAAGGAAATGGATTTATATCTTCCGGTAAAAGACTATTTGATATTTAATGGCTGGCAGGTTAAGGCTGAAGTAAATTATTGTGATATAGTGGCAGTTAAAGAGGATAAGCTTTTAATTGTAGAGTTAAAGCTGTCTTTAAATTTGGAAGTTATATTGCAGGCAGTTCAAAGGCAAAAACAGGCGGATATGGTATATATAGCAGTTCAAAAAAAATCTAGTAAAGGTTCTAATTCTAAGTGGAATGATATTTGTTATTTACTTAAAAGATTGGGAATAGGTCTGCTTTTGGTTAGGGAATATGGCGGTGGATATGTGGAAGAAGTTCAAGAAGCTAAAGAATATCCATTAAAAAGAAATTTGAGGGAAAGAAATAAGACTTTGAAAGAAATGTCTGAAAGAAAAAATGATTATAATATAGGCGGAGTAAATAAAACAAAAATTGTTACTGCATATATGGAAGAATGTGTAAAAGTTGCGTTTTTTCTTAAGAAATATGGTGAGCTTTCTCCTAAACAACTTAGAGAATTTGGTACAGATGCAAAAAAGACATATAGTATATTGAAAAGTAATTTTTATGGATGGTTTACTTCAGAAAAGAGAGGAATTTACAAGATAACTCAAAAAGGTAAGGAAGATTTAGAAAAATATTTGGATTTAGTAAGAGTTTTGGAATTGGATAAGTAGAGGGGTTTAAATAGGAGGTTTTTATTTTGAAAAAAATGGCAGCAACTTTGACAGCAGCACTATTGGTATTTTCCATAGCAGTTCCTTCTTTGGCTAAGACTTCAGCAGAGATTGCAAAAGAACAGGAAGAAGTTAAACAGGAAATAAAAAAACTTGAAACCGAACAGAAAGAAATGGAACAGGAAAGAAAAAATATGGCATCAGAGCTTGAAAAAGTTAAAAGCGAAGGAAATAAAGTTGCAATAGAGATTGTTTCATTAGATGCGGATATTGCAGATGCAGAAAGTGAAATAGCTGATTTGCAGCTTAAAATAGCAGATAAAGAAATACTTTTGACAAATACACAGGTAGAATTGGAAGAAGCTCAACAGGCAAGAGAAGATAGATATGAAGCACTGAAAAAGTGTATTAAATATATGTATGAAAGTGGAGATATAAATTATCTTGACATAATTTTAAATGCTACTAGTTTTACAGATTTACTTAATAAAATTGAATATGTAAATGATATATTGACTCATGATAATAAAATCATTGAAGAAATGAAAGAACTAGAGGTTCAGATAGCAGAAAATATAGATACAATAAAAATAGAAAAAAATAATTTAGAATTGCTTGAAAATGAACAGGTAAAGAAGAAACATAGTCTGGAAGCAAAAGTTGAACAAAAACAGCAGACTATAATTAAACTTAATGCAGATGAAGCAGTGATTGCACAGCAGATGACAGAAGCAAATGAAAGGATTTCAAGTAATAAAGAACTTCTTGAACAGATGAAAGAAGAAGAGGACAGGCTTGCTAAAGAAAAGGCAATAGCAGCAGCAAAAGAGGCAGAGGCTAAAGCAGCAGCAGAGAAAAATGCAGCAGCCAATAAGTATACAGGTGGTCAGATGCTTTGGCCATTAGATGGTTATTATAGTATATCTTCAGGTTATGTAAACAGAATTAATCCGATTTATGGAAATTGGGAGGTTCACAGGGGTATTGATATACCGGCACCTAAATCAACGCCTGTACGGGCAGCAGCAGATGGAGAAGTAATAGAAGCTAATTATTCATATTCTTATGGAAATAAAGTAATTATATATCATGGTGGAAATATATCTACTTTATATGCACATAATTCAAAGCTTTTAGTGTCGGTAGGTGATAAAGTAAAAAAAGGAGATACAATAGCGTTGGTAGGAAGTACAGGTGATAGCACAGGAAATCATTGTCATTTTGAAGTACGTGTTAATGGAGAACATACAAATCCGTTACCATATCTTCAAGGGACAAATTAAATGCCTTGACAATTTTATGTGTTACAAGATAAACTTAAATATATATATTTACAAAATAAAAGTCAAAAGTAAAATTATAAATAGTTTTATTTTTGACTTTTCAAGTGTTTTAGTTAAAAGGAGGATTTTGTTTGGAAAAGCAGAATGTTATAATAAAAGTAGAACCGGGAAGTATAGCGGAAGATTATGATATAGAAGCAGGAGATATTTTGGTAAGTATAAATGATAAACCTGTGGAAGATGTTTTTGATTATAGATATCTTATAAATGATGAATATATAGAAGTAGGAATTATTAAACCCAATGGAGAAGAATGGATACTAGAAATAGAGAAAGATTATGATGAAGATTTGGGAATAATATTTGAAAGTGGTTTGATGGACCATGCAAAAAGTTGTCGAAATAAATGTTTATTCTGTTTTATAGACCAATTGCCTCCTAATATGAGACCTACCATGTATTTTAAAGATGATGATACCAGATTGTCTTTCTTGCAGGGAAATTATGCTACTCTTACAAATATGCGTCAGCATGATATAGACAGAATAGTTTATTATCATTTATCTCCGATAAATATATCAGTGCATACCACAAATATGGAACTTAGGAAAAAAATGCTTAAAAATCCTAATGCAGACAAATTGTTTGATTATATAGAACAGTTTAAAAATGCGAGGATAGAAATGAATGCACAAGTGGTATTGTGTAAAGGGATAAATGATGGTGAAGAACTTGAAAAAACGATAAGTGATTTGTCGAAATATATTCCAAGTATAAGAAGTATGTCAGTAGTTCCGGTTGGACTTACAAGATATAGAGATAAACTTTATCCTTTAGAACCTTTTGAAAAAGAAGATGCTTTGAAAGTAATAGAAATTATAGAAAAGTGGCAAAATAAACTAAAAAAGGAATATGATAACTGTTTTGTTTTTGCATCAGATGAATTTTATCTTACAGCGGAACTTCCTATGCCAAGTGTTGATAGGTATGAAGATTTTCCACAGATAGAAAATGGTGTAGGAATGATGACACTTATGGAAGATGAACTTTTGACAGCATTAGAAGAAATGACGGCAGATGATAAAAAAAGACAGCTTTCAATAGCTACTGGTGAGGCAGCATATGAGTATATATGTAAATTATGTGGATATATTGAAAAAAAATTTGTAAATACTCATATTAAAGTGTATAATATAAAAAATGATTTCTTTGGGGGAAAGATAACAGTTGCAGGACTTATAACTGGACAAGATTATTTGAAACAGCTTACAGGAAAAGAACTTGGAGAAAGAGTATTGATTACAAAAAGTTCTTTAAGGGCAGATGATACAGTATTTTTAGATGATATGGATATATCTGAGCTTGAAGAAAAATTGAAAACACCAATAGTGGCAGTAGAAAATGATGGCAAATGCTTTCTTGAAGCAGTGCTTGGAATATAATTGATTTATGGAGGAAGAAAAAAATGGGAAAACCAATAGTAGCAATAGTAGGAAGACCTAATGTAGGTAAATCTACTCTATTTAACAGATTAGCAGGGGAAAGACTTTCGATAGTAGATGACAAGCCAGGGGTAACAAGGGATAGAATTTATGCAGATGTGGAATGGTTGAATCACAAATTTACAATAGTGGATACTGGTGGTATAGAACCAGAAAGTAAAGACATAATACTTAAACAGATGCGTCAGCAAGCTGAAATGGCTATGGAAACAGCAGATGTAATTGTATTTATAGTAGATGTAAAGCAAGGTTTAGTAGATGCAGATATGAATGTAGCAAATATGCTTAGAAAGACAAGAAAGCCTGTTGTATTAGTAGTAAATAAAGTAGATGATATGAGAAATGAAAATCTTGAAGTGTATGAATTTTATAATTTAGGACTTGGTACACCTTATCCTATATCAGCAGGTCAGGCACTTGGTTTAGGTGATATGCTTGATGAGATAGTAAAATTTTTCCCAGATGAAGATGTGGAAGAAGACGATGATGATGCAATAAAAGTTGCAATAATAGGAAAACCTAATGCGGGAAAATCTTCACTTATAAATAAAATTCTGGGTGAAGAAAGACTTATTGTAAGTGATATTGCAGGTACTACAAGAGATGCTGTTGACTCTCCTCTTATAGTAGACGGTCAGAAATATATATTTATAGATACTGCTGGAATGAGAAGAAAAAGCAAAATAGAAGATGGTATAGAGCGTTATAGTATAATACGTGCTGTGGCAGCGGTAGAACGTTGTGATGTTGCAGTTCTTTTGATAGATGCTTCGGAGGGTATTACAGACCAAGATACAAAGATTGCAGGTATAGCTCATGAGAGAGGAAAAGCAGCTATTATAGCAGTAAATAAATGGGATAAAATCGAAAAAGATGATAAAACCATGAATAAGTTTGTAAAAGATATAGAGTCTGAGCTTAAATATATGCCTTATGCTCCGATGCTTTTTATATCAGCACTTACAGGTCAGAGGGTAAACAGATTGTTTGAAATGGTTAAAATGGTTTCAGAAAATCATGCTCTTAGAATAAGTACAGGCTTATTGAATGATGTTGTTATAGAAGCAGTTGCTATGAATCAGCCACCAGCAGATAAAGGAAAACAGCTTAAAATATATTATGTGACACAGGTTTCGGTAAAACCTCCTACATTTGTTATTTTTGTAAATGACAGGGAACTTATGCATTTTTCATATCTTAGATATTTGGAAAATCAGATAAGAGAAGCTTTTGGATTTAAAGGAACACCTATACATTTTATAGTTAGAGAAAGGAAAGATAAATAATGTTTAGAGTGTTTTGTTTGTTAATTGGGTATTTATGCGGTTGCATTCAGTCAGCTTATCTTATAGGAAAATTTGTTGGAAAAATTGATATAAGAGAAGTAGGAAGTGGAAATGCCGGAACTACAAATATTATGAGAACTTTAGGCAAAAAAGCAGGTTTTGCGACTTTCTTTTTAGATATACTTAAAACTTTTTTGGCGGCAATTATAGCACATTTGATTTTCAAAGAGCAGGAATATATTTTGGTAGCACTTTATGCTGGATTAGGAGTAATTATAGGTCATAATTGGCCTATATTTCTTGGTTTTAAAGGTGGTAAAGGGGTAGCTTGTACTTTGGCAGCGGTATTTGTACTTTTAGATTGGAGAATAATGCTTATAGCTTATAGTTTGTGTGCAATAGTTTTACTTATAGGAAAAATGGTATCACTTGCTTCAATATCATTTGCAATTTCTTTACCTATATTGTTTGTAATATTTGGATATCAAACAGAAGCAGTAATTATGTCAGTTATATTTATGGCATTTATAGTGTTAAGACATATTTCAAATATAAAAAGGATACTTAATGGTACAGAAAGAAAAATAGGAAGTAAAAAAGAAAAATAATGGAGATGGTTTTATGAAAGTATCAGTTATTGGTTCTGGCAGCTGGGGAACAGCTTTAGCAGTTTTATTAAATTCTAATGGTCATGAGGTTACAATATGGTCCTTTAAGAAAGAAGAAGTCGAAGCAATACAAAGAGATGGTGAAAATAAAGAATTTTTGCCCGGAGTTGCTATTGATAAAAATATAAAACTTACAGTTGACGAAAAAACAGCAGTAGAAGGAGCCGAAATATTGATATTTGCAACTCCTTCAAAATTTGTAAGAAGTATATCTGAACGTTTTGCTCCTTTTGTACAAGATGGACAGATAATTGTAAATGTTGCAAAAGGTTTAGAAGAAGAAACTTTGTACTTATTATCGGAAGTTATAGAGGAAGTAATTCCACAGGCAAAGGTATGTGTGCTTTCAGGTCCAAGTCATGCAGAGGAAGTTGGAAGAAAACTTCCGACTATATGTGTAGTGGCATCGAAAGATGAAAAAATAGCACAGAAAATTCAAGATGTTTTTATGAATCCGGTATTCAGAGTCTATACAAACACTGATATAGTAGGTGTTGAATTGGGTGGGGCATTAAAAAATGTAATTGCACTTTCAGCAGGAGTTGTAGATGGTTTAGGTTTAGGAGATAATACTAAAGCAGCACTTATGACAAGAGGAATGGAAGAAATTTCAAGACTTGGCGTGGCTATGGGAGCTAATAAAGAAACATTCTTAGGTCTTACGGGAATGGGTGATTTAATTGTTACCTGTACAAGTATGCACAGTAGAAATAGAAGAGCTGGTATTCTTATAGGAGAAGGAAAAACTTTGATTGAAACTCTTGAAGAAGTACATCAGGTGGTAGAAGGTGTAAATACAGCAAAAGCAGCATATCTTTTGGCACAGAAATACGATGTAGATATGCCTATAACAGAGGAAGTAAATAAAGTTCTTTTTGAAGGAAAATCGGCTAAACAAGCTCTTATGGAGCTTATGACAAGGGATAAAAAGGTAGAGCATAATTAAAAATATTAATTTTGTAAATAAAAAAGTTGTTTATAATATCGTTTATTATAACAGCTTTTTTATTTTTATAAAGTTAAAGAGTGTTCTGAATGAATGTTAATTAAAAATTGTTTTTTAATCGAATTAAGCAAATGACAAATAAATATTCGATTGGCGTTATTATGTTTTTGATACTAAGGTAACTTTTAAATATTGACAAAAATAAATGATAAAATAAATTTTTTTTGTCAAATATATAATTTTTACGTAAATTGATTGTTTAATAATATGTTTTGTTGACGTTTTATTGATACTACCTTGTTTAAATTGACTAAAATAAATTTGGTTTTTGACTTTTTTGGAGTTTTTTAATTTTATTTTCACTTTATAAATTATTAAAGATGTGTTAGAATAAAAATATGTTGGATGCCCGTAAAAAGAAAACTGTTCTG
>CAZQDT010000080.1:0-9793 GCA_964592005.1 uncultured Eubacteriales bacterium | reverse complement strand
AAGAACTTACAATATCTCGATATGGGGATGTTTGTCCATATTTTGAGTGGCAGGCAGTATTTTGAAAATAAGTCGTTTTTTAGGTATTCCCGAAAAAGTTGAAAATAATACAGGCAAAAATCGTACTGCCTCTTCTAAAAATTTGTTAAATTTAGAAACTGGCGATAGATTTAAAGCTACTGTACTTGATATCAAGCGTAATCAGGTAACTATAAGATTATCAGACGGAACTTCTCTTACAGCTAAATCTCTAGTAATTCCTGATGCACATATAGGTGAAGAAATGGAATTTATAGTTCAATCAAACAAAGATGGGCAAATACTTATAAATATTTCTGAACAGGGTTCTGAACAACAACAGCAAAACCTACTTTTAAACATTCTTTCTTCCGCAAACATTATGGTTACAGAAGATACTTTGAATATTTTAAAAGCACTTATGGACGCTGAACTTCCAATTGATAAAAATACAATTCAAACTTTGCTTCAGCAACTTAAAACCAATTCAGAAGTTGATTTAAAATCACTTATTTTTATGCTGAAAGAAGATATTTCCATCACTTCCGAAAATATCAAATTTGTGCAACAAACTGCAAAACATGAAAATAACATTAAAAATCAAATAGAAACTCTTTCTTGGAAAATTGCTGCTCTTGACGAACCTGAAATTAAGCAGAGTATTTTAGAAATATTTCTGCCAACATCAGAAAAAGAAATTTTTGATATTGAGGATAATATAATTTCAGAAAAAATTCAAGATTTTCAAATTCCACAAGAACTTACTGAAGAACAGAAAAATATTCTGCAAAATACAATCGAATTATTTAAAACAGATGAAAATATTTTAAAACATTTATTAGGAGCTTTAAAAAACACAGAAGATATGAAACAGATATTTTCTTCCTTAGCTGAAATTTTTCCTAATAACAATAAATTATTTTTTGAAGTTTTAGAAAATGATACATTAATTGAAACTTTTACTGAATTATTTGATGAAAAAAATTCTGCATTAGAAAAAGAAACAGATAACGAAAAAGCTACCAAATTAAGTAATGCAATCAAAAAAGAGCTTTTTATAGATTTAGATAAACAAACTACAACTGAAGAATTTAATTCTTATTATCAAAAGCTTAACGAAAAACTTTCACAGGCTTTAAAAACTATTGAAAAAAGTAATACCCCTGCTTCACAGGAGCTTAAAGAAACTTTAAATTCTTTAAAAGATAATATTGACTTTATGTCACAGATAAACAACTTTCAGGAATTTGTACAAATTCCATTTACTGTAAATAACAATGAAAATCAATGTGATTTATATATATTTAATGAAACAAAACACAAAAAAATTTCTAAAGATAAAGCAAGTGTACTCTTAGCACTTGATTTAAAAATGCTGGGACATTTTGAAGCATTTATTCAAAAAGATTTCAACAATATATCCTGCCAATTTAGAACTGTAAAACAGAGGACACAGGAGTTGCTCAAGACAAATATGCCTCTTCTTCAAGCTGCTTTAAAAAATGAGGGTTACAATTTATACCATGTTGCCTATAAACAAATAACAGAACCTTTTAATATTTTAAATACTTCTAAAGATTTAGGCATTAAAACAGAAACTGATAACACCTCTCCAACATATGCCAAACGATATTCTTTCGATATGAGGACGTGATACTTTGAATTATAGCAAATATTATTATAAAAAAGATAAAGAACATAATCCAAATCAAAAAGCAGTTGCTCTTTCTTATCAAAAAGGCGATATTGCTCCACAGGTAATTGCTAAGGGTCAGGGTTATGTCGCTGAAAAAATGCTTGAAGTCGGCTCTGAAAATAAAGTACCCATTATACAGGACCAAAAACTTGTAGAAGAACTTACCAGAGTAGATTTAGGCGAAAATATACCAAAAGAACTTTATCAGGTAGTTGCACAAGTTCTTGTATTTGTAAGCAATATGGATAAAAAAGAGGAATATCGTACTTATGGAAAATAAAAAAACGATTGGAAATACCGCAGAAAATATTGCAAAAAATTTTTTAAAAACTAAAGGTTATATAATAATTACATCTAATTTTCGTTCAAAATCAGGAGAAATAGATATAATTGCCTTAGATAATGATTATTTAGTATTTATAGAAGTGAAGTACAGAAACTCTCTAAAAAACGGACTTCCACGAGAAGCTGTAAATTACAAAAAACAACTACATATTATTCAAACTGCCCAATACTATCTTTTAATAAATAACATTTATAATAAAAACTGCCGATTTGATGTTGTAGAAATATTTGGTAATATAGAAAATCCTGAAATAAATTTAATACAAAATGCGTTTACATTATAAAACCCCTTTTGCTAATCTAAATATTAACAAAAGGGGAATTTTTATTTTTTAATCTTTGCTGTCTGTCTTTGTGCCATAACAAGCTTGTAATATACACCTTTATTCCTCATAAGTTCATTATGCGAACCTATTTCTGCAAGTTTTCCTTTATCCAAAACTATAAGTCTGTCAGCATTACTCAATGTTGAAAGTCTATGTGCTATGGCTATTGTAGTTCTTCCTTTGGTAAGTCTTGATAATGCTTCCTGTATCTGTTTTTCTGTCTGTGTATCCAAAGATGCTGTTGCTTCATCAAGAATTATTATCTTAGGATTATGTATAATCGCTCTGGCAATTGCTATTCTCTGACGTTCTCCTCCAGAAAGTGTAAAACCTTTTTCACCAACTCTTGTATTGTAACCATCTGGAAGATTTACTATAAAATCATGAGCATTAGCAATTTTAGCTGCTTCTACTACTTCTTCAAATGTCGCATCAGGTTTTGAATATTTTATATTATCATATATACTTCCCGCAAAAAGGAAAGTTTCCTGAAGCACAACACCTACCTGACTTCTTAAAGACTCTTGAGAAATATCTTTAATATCCACACCATCTATCTTTATAGAACCCTGAGTACAATCATAAAGACGCATTATAAGATTAATCATCGTACTTTTTCCTGCCCCAGAATGACCTACTATTCCGACCATTTCTCCCTGTTTTATTTCGCATGAAATATCTTTAAGTACAGGATTGTATACTTTATATCCAAAATATACATTTTCAAATTTTATATCACCTTTAATATCTAAATCTATGGCATTTTCTTTATCACTTAAATCACATTTTTCTTCAAGTACCTCAAATACCCTGCTTGCACTTATAGAAGCATCTGCCAAAATTTTAGGAATATGTATAAACCATCTTAAAGGACCATATATCATCGAAACATATGATGTATACTGTATAAGTTCTCCAAGTGTAAGCTGCTGTCCAAGTACCATTTTACCGCCAAAATAAAGTATTAAAAAATTTCCTATTGTAAGGACATAATTTGAAATCGGTTGAGTTATATTCCAAACTATTTCAGCCACAACATGTGCATCTGCCCATTTTTTAGAAGCTTTGTTATATTTTTCAATTTCTCTTTTTTCACTTCCATATGATTTTACTACACGTATTCCATTAAGTATATCGTGAAGTAATGAAGAATGTTTATCTCCCATTCTCCAAACTCTGCTATATCGTACATGCATTATATTAAAAAGCTTAACATTTATATAAAATACTATTGGAATAGGAATTAAAACAAGTGCTGCTAACTTGGGATTTAATACTACAAGCATTATCGAAAGTACTATCAATGAAAATATCTGAACTACTGCATCTTTTCCATTTGAAACTATAAAATCCTGTAATTTATTGGTATCTCTACTAACACGATTTATAAGTTCCCCCGCTGTACGCTTTGATATAGAGGACATAGAAAGTTCCTGTGTTTTAGCAAAAACATCACATCTCAAATCACGTCCTACTCCCAACGACATTTTAAAAGTAGCCCTTGTATTTATAAACTCCAACAGCCAACCAACCACCAATGTTCCAAGCATCACAATACAAAGTATTACAAAACTACCTAAATCTGCATTTTTAGGAACTATATACTCATCTACAAGTATCTTTTTTAAATACGGCATTAAAAGCCCCATCAATTCTGTTGCTACCGTACATAAAACAGCCACCAAAAAGAACCATTTATATTTCATAGACCTTTTTAAAAGTTTCATAAATGCCTGCGATTTTGGTGCACAGAACGGACACACTGTTGAACCATTTAAAGGCATTCCACACTTAGGACAAAACTCCTCATCTTCACCTGTTTCTGTTATCCATTCACCTGTTCTTTTATAAAATTCTATTACCTTGCTAAGTTCTGCATATCTTATAAAATATGTCTGTGTAAAAGCACAAAGTACTCTACTTTCACCATTAATTTTTGCCACAAACATACTACAACCTATAAGTTCTTCACATTCAGTTTCTTCTATATCTTTTATAAAATATTCTTCTTTAATTTCACCATTTAAATATATATATATTTTATCTTCCGTTACAACGCAATGTCCATCTATCTTTCTTGTACTTTTATCCAAATCGAATGGAAGACAAAATTTTACTTTATTTAATTTTTCTGCCGATTTGGGCAGTTCAAACAATAGATTCATATCACCACCGCCTTATACAAACAATTCAATATTGGCAAGACTTTTTTTGTCAAGCTTGTAAATATCAGGTGAAAAATATTTATTTCCTTCCACATCTACTACATAAAGCATTTTTTCTGAAAGCATAATAAAATTACTGTTCCAATCTCTTATTCTTAAAGTTTTCTTACCAGAAGTCGTATCTACTGTTACCATTATATAACCTCTCATATTATCCTTTATAGAATATATTTTTGTAATTTCAGGCATATAATACTTATATTCTAGATAATCATCTACAATTTTTCTTTGTTCAGATGACATATCATCTATATTTTTGATTACACCTATTTCTTTAAATTCTTTTTCTTCATTTTCATAAGAAACACTTATATATGTAGTTTTGCTGTAAAATGGGATTAATCTGGTAAGATTTACCCTTTTGTAATATTCTCCTTTGTACTTTAGACTTATAAACCCATTTTCTTCCTTTGAAAAATTAAGTTCGTTACAATTAAGCAATATAAGTTTGTCAATTTCAAATTCTTCCATAATCTCTCCCCCTCTTCTAGCTTTCAATAAATTTAAGTGCATCTGACTGTATTTTATATAGGTCAAAATATTTTCCTTTTTTACTTATAAGTTCATTATGCGTTCCAATCTCTTTCAATTCTCCTCTTTCTATAACGCAAAGCATATCTGCATCTCTCAATGTTGAAAGTCTATGTGCTATGGAAATAATAGTTCTTCCCTGTTTCAATGAATCTATTGCAAGCTGTATTTTCCTTTCAGTTCTTGTATCCATTGCTGCTGTTGCTTCGTCCATTATAAGAATATTAGGTTTCTGTATAATTGCTCTAGCTATTGAAATACGCTGTTTTTCTCCTCCTGAAAGAGATATTCCGCCTGCTCCTATTCTTGTATTATAGCCATCTGGAAGCTTAGTGATAAATTCATGAGCATTAGCTGATTTAGCTGCTTCTATAACTTCTTCCATACTTGCCTCAGGTCTTGCATAACGTATATTGTCTGCTATACTTCCCATAAACAAATATGTTTCCTGTGATACGATTCCTATATTTTTTCTTAAATCCTCTGTTGCTATATTTTTAATCGGAACACCATCTATAAGGATTTCACCTTCTGTAACATCATAAAGCCTTGCCATAAGGTTTATAATTGTACTTTTTCCTGCTCCTGTCTTTCCTACTATACCAAACATCTGCCCTGCTTCTACTTTAAAAGAAACATTTTTTATAATAGGTCTTCCTGTTTCATATTCAAAAGAAATATTTCTAAGTTCAATGTTGCCTTTCATTTCAGGCATTCTTACAGGATTTTCAGCTTCTGCCACCGTAGGCTTAGAATCTAAAATTTCAAACATTCTTGAAGCTGCATCTACACATTTTGCCCATCTGTCACCAATCCATGTAAAATAATCAATTGGTTCATAAATCATATCTATATAAGCAATAAAGGCTGTCAACGCACCAAACTCCATATGTCCCTGTATAACCTGCCATGCTCCTATAAGATAAACAATCATACTTAAAGCTTTACATATACTTCTTATCAAAGGTTTTATGTTAGATAATCTCTTATGTATAAAATAATCTACTTCATAAAGTTCCTGATTTTTCTTTCTGTAACGTTCAATTTCTTTTTCTTCTTTAGCAAATGCCTTAACAACTCTCTGCCCATTCATCGCATCTGAAAGTATTGCATTATTTGCTCTCGTAATAACATTACTTTTACGATAAAACTTTCTCTGTTGTTTTGAAAACTTTCTCTGCCATAACTGTATAGCAACAATTATTGCTATTACCCATATACTTATAAATGGACTTAAATACAACATTATCGAAGCAACGCCTATTATCTTTACTATATTCATAAGACCCATAGGAACTATATCAGTAAAGAAAAAGAATACATTCATTGAATCACCATCTACTCTTGTCATAAGCGAACCCGTTTGTTTAGATGTAAAAAATTGTAATGACAGTGATTGTAATGATGAAAATATTTTAGTTCTCAAAGTATGTGTTACTTTGGGTGTTATCCTCGCTGTAATAACTCCTGATATAACACTTGTCAATGTACCCAAAAAACTTACTCCAGCCATAAGCAGTATCATCAATGCTATTTTTCCATAATATTTTCCACCCGCTGTCAAAACATCATCATAAAGCATCTTTGAACCAAAATATGGTGAAATTATTCCAAAAATACCACTTAAAAGTATACAAGCAACAATACTTACTATTTCTAGCTTAAACTCTCCAAACATCATAAGCAATCTTTTAAATATAGAATTTCTGTCTATACAGTTTGGACAAATAGGTCTGTTAGGATTTGGAAAAGTTTCTCCACATATAGGACAAGTAGTCTTAACCGCATCTAAAAGAGTGTCATCTATTTCTTCATTTTTAATAGTCTTATTTACTCTTTGTGAAAATTTTTCAAATTTATCAGAAAATCCTATCGAAAAACGAGCTATTGAATATTCTTTTCCACCTGTTTCTTTTATCATAAGTCTTGCTGTATTCTGATATCTGTCTACATACATACTTTCTATTTCCGAAAGTTTCATATATTTATAACCAGAAAAATCAAAACTTACCTCAGGACGTTTATTTTTTGTCCTTTTAACTTTTTCTTTATACACTTCATAACCACTGAGTATATGAAGTGTATCCTTTGTAAAAGTCAAAAACACGTCCATATAACAACCTTCAGCGTCCATATCTGCCTTAACGCAATATAAAAGCTGATTGATATTTACGCCTCTTTTTATAAATTCATCTTCAACTGATGATGGCAAAATCTCAAAATACTTCATATTATAGTTCCCTCCCCTTTACCTTATTCTGTTCGATTTACTCTATTTTAAGCTTAAAGCACTACAATTCCAATGGACATATTGATATTTTAAAATATTAAAAAAATACATCTGCTACATTGTTTCAACAAAAAATTCTATTAATTTTGTATAACTCTCTATTTTTTAGTTACCTACATTTAATAATGATTTTTCCAAAAATTCAAATACTTTAACCAAACTTACCTCATGTTGTCCCTCAAAGATTTCTAATTCAATCTTATCTGTATCACCAAATCTTTCATAGATTTTAATAATATCTTCTGCCGCCTGTTTTGTCGCTTCCACTGGAAAAATACGGTCGGCATTACCTCCTGAAATAAATATCGGCTTAGGATTTGCAAGTGCAATAATTTCCGGACTTTCTCCCACCTTCAAAATTCCCTGAGGATAATTATCTATACAATGGTGCATAGCCATTATACTAGCCTTATAAAGATTTGTATATGAAGAAATCATTTCAGCTTTTGGTCTTTCATCTAAAGCACATAAATAAGCCGCAACCAAGCCCCCGCCTGATACCCCATATACTGCAATATCTTTTAATCCAAGTTTTTGCATTACTGTAAGAATTTGCATTCCTTCAAACACTCTAAGTCCTGCCATATTCAAATCATAAAGCAATAATATTGTAGAATTGGCTATACAACCTCTTTGTTCAGGCTGTTTAAATTTTTCAGCTTTCATTTGACCATAACCTACAAATTCTGGAATTACTACTGTATATCCTTTTTGTGCCATATGCAATGGTATACATTTGTGATAACTTTCTTCCTTGCTTCTATCTATACTGTCCTTGCAACCATCTCCGCCATGTCCATGACAATATAAAATACTTTTGCCATTAGGATTTTTGGGGTTCAAAATATGCACACAAGTTGTCAGATATGGCAAAAAAGTCACATCATAGATTTCTAAAATATTATTTTCCAATTTATAACTATCTGTAAGCTTTATTTCAGGTTCAAATTCAAATTCTTCAAAAAATTCCAAATTCAAAACTTTTCTTAACTCATTTTTCTTTTTTTGAGCTATTGCCAACAAATTTTTCTTATCACAATTTAAAAGATTTTCTTTTTTTGTTTCCTTTTCATAAAGCATTTCTAAGAATTTATCTGTACTATAATCCATTATTTTTCCTCTTTTCCATTTCTTCAAAATTTTTCTCAAACAAATTTATTGTAGTTTGCCCCAAATGAAAAGTCAACAAACAAATAACTTAATACACATAATTTTATGTTAAATTTTTATTTCAGCCTTTTATTGACTTTAGTACACCACTTTGTTATAATCTTAGCGAAGAAAGCAGAGTAGAGTTTTGTGCGTATAAGTGCTGTGTGAACGGGGAGTTGTCAGACAGACGAAAAGCATTTGCTTGCGATACAAAATTTGCATCCCGCTGCTACATACCGGAGAAGCCTCCTCTATGTGGCATATGTCACTTTCTCATAATAAAAATTAAGGAGGTTTTTTAATGTTAAAAACTAATGTAAGAAAAATTACTATCTCAGCAGTTTTTTTAAGTCTTGCTCTTGTTACTAAACTTTTATTCACTGTATATCTCCCCATTTTCGGTGCAAATGGTATGAAAATAGGACTTACCGGAATTTTTTCAGCTTTTCCCGCTATTCTTTTTGGACCAATGTATGGTGGAATAGTTACCGCCCTCTTAGATTTTTTAGGTTGTATGATAAAACCCTCCGGAGCATATATACCCTGGTTTACAGCAGTTGCTTTTATTGGTGGATTTTTGAAAGGTTTAATATGGAAAAGTATCAAAAATACTAATGAAAAAAAGCTTCGTATTGGTGTTGTCATTGTGTTGATTATAATAGGAATATTGGGAATTTCAAACACTATAATGCTTAATAATGATGGTGTAAATGGCACTTTCTTTGAAACAGCAACAACTTCTCCTGAAATCAAAGAAAATTTATCCATTATATCAAAAATGATTGTAACTCGTGCAGAAGCTACAAAAAGTCCTCAGACAAACCTTGATAAATATATCCTCTATGTTACTACTGCTCTTATTACTTTTGCTGTAATGGGACTTTTGATAATGGTATTGGACTATTTTATAACTAAAAAATTTGATTCAGAGAAAAATACACATAGTACCTTTAAAATTTTTATGTCATTAATTATTTCAGGACTTGTTGTTACGACAATAAATACGGAACTTTTAAGAATTTTTGTTTACAGTTCATGGTCTGATGTGGCATTTTTGCTTTTGTGGATACCAAGAGCAATAGAAGAAGTGGTGGTATGTATGGTCCATTCCTATGTAATCGCCGTTTTATATAATATAATGCAATTTAATTCAAATATGAAAATATTTGCGGATTGAGCAAATTTTTCATTTCCTTAATCATTGCTTTAT
>CAZQDT010000079.1:0-10005 GCA_964592005.1 uncultured Eubacteriales bacterium | reverse complement strand
GTACTTGATGCACTATCTCCATCTACTCCATTATAATTTTGTTCAAAACAAATCCTACAAGATAAAGACAATGGGTAATCCTGTGCATATGTCTGCCCCAAATATCCATTAATTACCTGAACGCCCTTATCATGTATACTTCCGCTTAAATCTGCTTCTTTTTCTATATTCACTATTCCTGAACGTCCTGTGTATGTAGTAACCGTTATACGTGTAGGTTTTCCAAATGTATAATCTCCTGTATCCATTACTGCTAACCCATTTATCTGTCCTATTTTTCTACCTGTGGTATCTATCATAATAACATTCTTATTTATAACATCGTCCATCTTTTTTTCATACATATCTGAACGATTTATTTTTTCTGCTATTGCCTTTTTTACGTGTTTCTGTCCAACAACTTTAGCATTGTCAATCTCTGCCCAGGTCGCTGCTTCACACAATATTTCTACTATCTGATTAAATCTTGTTGTAAGCTTCTTCTGATTTTCTGCAAGTCTTGAAGAATATTCTACTAAACTTGCTATTGCATCAGCCCCAAAAGGAAGTGTATTTTCTCTTTCAGAAAAACCTTTTACATATCTTGCCAAACTTTTGATATTTTTAGCTGTATAATCCATTTCATAATCAAAATCTACTTTTATTTTGAAAAGCTTTTGGAAATCTTCTTCCATTTCATACAAAACATTGTAAATATAACTACTTCCTACCACTATAACTTTTACATTTACTGGTATTGGTTCAGGTTTTAAACTTGAAACCGCAATACCTCCCATTTGGTCTTTCAAACTTTCAATCGTAATTTTTTTAGTTTTAATTACACGCTTCAGGGCATCCCAAGCTTGAACATTTGACAACAAATCCTGTGCCTGAAGTATCAAATAGCCACCATTTGCTTGATGAAATAATCCCGGTTTAATCTTTTTATAATCAGTAGTCATATTTCCAAACTCAGTATCATATTCAATTTCACCAATAAGATTATAATAATTAGGATTATAATCTACTACAACGGGTGCTCCTTTTGTTTGACTGTTATCTACCAACAAATTAACCTCATATTTTTCAGTAATATCCACAGTATTTTTCTTAGCTAAAAAAGGAAGTAATGCCGCCATTGCTTCATCATCTTCTTTTTCTTCTCCTATAAATTCTTGAATATTTTCCAAAATATCCTCCTGAACATCTGAAAGATATTTTATAACTTTATCATACTCTTTATATTTTGATTGTAAATCTGTTATATATGGTCCTATTGTAACCATACCTATTTTATAATCTAAATCGCTTATTCTTTTCTTAGCTTGACGTTCAAATTCCTTAATTTCACGCATAAGGTCAGCTACTTTGTCCTGAACAGCCTCCGAACGTTCCAATATTTCATCTTTTTGCTGCTCTGAAAGCTTGTCAAATTCCTCTTCTTCTATCGGAGTTCCATTAACTATCGGTTGAAAATATAATCCTGAATTACTTGTTTTTAATACAAAATTATGTTTTTCCGCTTCTTGAGAAACGTCTTTCATTATAATATCTCTTTTTTCTTCATATTCACCAATAATTTCATCTTTTTGATTTTCATAGTCTTCTGTATTAAAAACTTTAGGAATTTCTATACTTAAAAGTCCTATAAGCTCTTTCATATCATCTCTAAAATCTTTGCCATCTCCTGCTTTAAATTCCAAAGCCGTAGGGTGTCTTGAATCACTAAAATTATAAACATAGCACCAATCTGATGGAATTTCTTCTTCTTGTGCAATTTCTTGAACCCTTGTTTTTGCATAGGAAGTTTTTCCTGTACCAGAAGGTCCTGACATATAGATATTATAACCTTTCATTTTTATTTTAAGACCAAACTCCATTGCTTTCTCTGCTCTTTCCTGCCCAATAATTGACCTTTCAGCTTGAAGTTCATCGGTAGTCTTAAAATCAAGCATTTTAGCTGCATCTTTACCTCTAAGCTGAGTATACTTTAATTCTTTATGTTTTTTCATAGCTATCACCCCCAAATTAAATTTAAAAATTCTAAACTTTCTAATTTTTTTACAAATATATTACATAAATTTTATTTTTTATAATTTGGACTTACAACATCTAGCGTTTCCACATAATAACCGCATCTTCGCCCGTATCTGAGTAATAACGTTTTCTTATACCCTCTGCTTTAAAACCATATTTTGAATACAATTTTTGTGCTATTGTATTTCCTATCCTTACTTCCAATGTAAGCCCTACAATATTTCTTTCTTCTGATATATCTAACAATTTCTGTACAAGTGATGAACCTATACCATACCTTCTATATTCAGGCAAAACTGCTATATTAGTTATATGTCCTTCATCAACTATATGCCACATACCCGCATAACCTATAATTTTTCCTTCACTTTTTGCGACCACATACACAGCCAACTCATTTTCTGTCATTTCTTTTACAAAATCTTCCTTAGTCCATGCAGTATAAAAACATTCTTTTTCAACTTCTGCCACTTCATCTACATCTTCTAAAGTCATAGAAATTATATTAAACTCCATTGTGTTTTTCCTCATATTCTCTTTCTGCTTGAGATTTTCTTATATAAAAAGGAGTAAACTCTGAATAACTAAGTATTTCACCTTTTTTTATTTTTTCTAATGCTAATGCTCCTACACAAGCAGCTCTTTGCCTATTACAACTCACTGGTGCAAATAAAGCTTTATCTCCTAGCTCTTTCAATCTTTCCAAATGTACAGGAACTCCATCACCTAAAAAAATAATTTTTTTATTATAACTTAAAGCTTTTTTAATTATCACTTCTATATCATCTGCCATATAATCTGTAAGTTTATCAAATATTCCTTCATTATAGATATATAATGCTGAATATACTTGATTTCTTCTAGCATCCATAATAGGACAAATTATCTTATCGGTTTCAAATATATTATATGCCAACACATCAAGAGTAGAAACTTCTACAATAGGAATATTTACTCCATGTGCTATTCCCTTAGCAGTAGCTGCACCTATCCTAAGTCCTGTAAAAGAACCCGGTCCTGATGAAACTGCTATATAATCTAATTCTTTGGGACTAAGTTCAACCATTTTTAAAATACTTTCAATTATAGGCATTATTGTTTGTGAATGAGTCTTTTTATAATTTGTACTAAACTCTGCAATTGTAATATTTTCATTCAAAACAGCCGCTGATGCCACCATTGCCGAAGTATCTATTGCCAATATCTTCATTTTTTATTCCTCACTATTAATTGTTATTTTTCTGTAATCCTCACCTTTTGAAAAATCTTTCTCTATCCCAATCCATATTGCATTTTTAGGAATAAGCTCCTGTATAAACTCTGCCCATTCTACAAGACAAACGCCATTTGAATAAAACATTTCTTCATATCCTATTTCATACATTTCTTCAGGGTCAGCTATTCTATAAACATCAAAATGATAAAATGGCATTCTACCATCATAAACATTGACTATTGTAAACGTTGGACTTGTAATATGTTCACTTATTCCTAAACCTTCAGCTAATCCTTTTGTAAATACTGTCTTTCCTACCCCTAAATCTCCTTTAAGACAATATATATCCCCTTGTGTTGCTTTTTCACCTAATTCTTTGCCAAACTTAAAAGTATCTTCAGGTGAAAAACTTTCAAATACCATCTTTTCACCTCCAAAAATCAATAACCTAATACACTAAGCTGTTTTGCAAGTTCAAAGTTTGTATATGAGCTTGCAAATAATGGAATACCTGCCGAATTTGCTTTATAAACAGTATCTCTGTCAACATATACTCCTTCTGACACTATAACACAAGCCGCCCCTATAACAATGGCTACATCAATTATTTCTGGCTGACTCTGCATTGTAATCCAAAGTGATTTCTGTTCAGCATTTGACATAACCCAGTTACATCTGTCACATATACATATATTATTGACTTCATTATCTATTCCGCTTGCTCCGGCTATTAAAAAAAGTTCCATTTCCTCCATAATTTTTCTCACTGTCATAAAATTCCCTCCTCAGCTTCTAAATAGAACCTGTCCCTAATATATTTATTATATCAATTTTTGGTGAAATTGTACATAACTTTTAAAAAAAACTTAGTTACTTATGTCAATTGTATTTTTTGTGCTGAAAATGTATCTATTAGAAGAATTATACTTAATTTTCTAAGTAAAAATATTACAAGAAGAAATTATCCATAATTCACCCCAAATATTCTATTAAAATTTTTATCCTTAGCTTACATTTTTAGATATCTCAAAAATAATCTTATAAATAACTGTTTATTTTTATAATATTTATAGCAATTTTTTCTTTTTAAATACTTTAAAATAAATATAAAACTTTTTCAAAATCCTTTAATATTTATTAATTTTATGCTATTATATTAGATATTTATTTCTGAGGTGATTTTATGGATGAAAAAATATCTTTATATTTATTTAATTTAACTGAAAAATCTTTAATTTTTAAAAATATCATCATTTATATAAACAAATATTCTTCATTATTTTTCAAATTTTTGTATTTTTTAGGTTTCTTATATTTACTTTTAAATAATACAGAATTTATTACTTTTTATTTAATCATACCTTTTTTTACACTAATATTAGTTAAGTTTCTCCAAAAAATATTAATGAGAAACCGACCTTTTGCAACATTAAAAAAAGAACCTTTGATTTCACATAAAAACTCCGGTTCTTTTCCAAGCACTCACTCAGCTTCTTCAATGATTATAGCTTTATCAATAAGTAAATTTTTACCATCAGTTGCTTTTATCTTAATTCCTCTTGCTTTTATAACTGGTTTAGCAAGAGTTCCTGCTCTTTTACATTATACATCAGATGTAATTTGTGGTTTTGCAATATCAGTTATCATATTTTTTATTTGCTTTTTTATCTGATTTATATAACACCTGCAATAATCTCCGCCAAAGGTTCTACTGCATTTCTCGCTTCTTCTATTGTATTAGTCTGTGCCCCAAGCTCTATAAGCAACGAACGTGCTTTCATATGCAGACTATACCTATAAGCATTCAAATAAACCTTTCTTGTAAAATTGGGATACAATTCTGCTGCTTTAAGCTGCATTTGAAAACTAAAGGCAAGATTATCCTCTAAATAAGGATTTGAAACTGTCGGAATTAACTTTCCATTTTCATAATACTGACATAAACCATTAAAAAACATAATTCTTGCTGTCGGCTTGCCATTTATTTCTGTAACTAATCTTACACTTTCATCGACACCATCTCTATGTAAATCTATAACCATTTCTATACTTGGATTTTCCTCTAAAATTTTTTTTATTTCAGGCTCCATTCTTTCATAAGCACCCAATATTTGAACTTTTCCATTGACATAGTCATATCTTCCAGTATCGTGCATTGTAGGTATATTATATTTTTGGGTTAAAGTTTCTGCCAACAATTCTCCTATTCCATATATTGTTTCTGCTTCACTTCCATCACTATCACAAAAATCTTCATGTGAATGTGTATGAAATATAAGAATTTTAGGTTCTTGACCACCTTTTTCCAAGCTAAAATCTTTTTTAAGAAATTCCTCTACATTAAATTGTTCTTCTAAAAATCGAGTTCTTGAATCCACAATATAAAAATTACTTCTTAAATAACTTGCATCTTTCAATTTTTCAATATCATAACCTTTAGGAAGTACTACCTCTTTTTCCTCTTCCCAAAATATATCCTCAACACCCATAACGTCTATATTTTTTGTACTTTCTTCTGTTGTCATTCCCACATATATTTTATCTTGTTTAAACTCCTCGACTTCCTTATCATCTGTAAAAAATAAAAAAATATATATTGATGCAATTACTAATATTAAAATTTTAAATATTTCAAAAATTTTAGAAATTTTTAATATAGTTTTCTCTGTTTTTCTCATATCTGACTCCCTTTATCTTCTTTAAGCTAAAAGCTTCGTAATAATTACCTTACATTCTATTCAGAAGTCAGATATTTTATGAAAAATTAATATTAAAAATTATCTTGCTAACCAACCACCATCTACTGCAACAGTATAACCATTTATATAATCAGAAGCATCTGATGCCAAAAATACTGCTGGTCCCATCATATCTTCAGGCACTCCCCATCTTCCTGCTGGTATTCTTTCAAGTATTTGATTTTGTCTTTGTTCGTCATCTCTAAGCTGTTGAGTATTATTTGTTGCCATATATCCTGGAGCAATTGCATTTACATTAATATTGTACTTTGCCCATTCATTTGCTAAAGCTCTTGTAAGTCCCATTACCCCACTTTTACTTGCTGTATAAGAAGGCACTCTTATTCCGCCTTGATAAGAAAGCATTGATGCAATATTTATAATTTTACCTTTACTTTTCTGCTCCACAATTTTTTTTGCTGCTGCCTGACTCAAGAAAAATACTGTTTTAAGATTTATACCTAAAACATCATCCCAATTTTTTTCTGTAAAATCTAAGGCATCTTCTCTTTTTATAATACCTGCATTATTTACAAGTATATCTATTCTCCCAAAAGCACTTATAGTTTCATCTATAATTCTATCAACTGGCTCAATACTCATCAGGTCAGCTTTTATTTCTTTAAAAACTCCCCCTACCCGATTTATTCTTTCTGCTGTTTCAGTCATATCTGAACGTCCTACTCCTACAACTTTTGCCCCCGCTTCCGCATATGCTACACAAATAGCTTGTCCCAAGCCTGTATTTGCTCCTGTAATTACTGCTACTTTATCTTTTAAACTAAAACTATCCAATATCATCATATCACCTCTATATTATTTTATACTATTATTTCCATAAATCATCTAAATATTCTTTTAAATATAAGAAAAGGCTGTTACAAAATTAACAATCAATCTTGTAACAACCCCATAATTATCTAATATCTTTCATTGCAACATGGTCCATATCATCAAACGCTTGATTTTCTCCTACCATACCCCAAATAAATGTATACGCATGTGTAGCTGAAGCTGAATGAATTGACCAGCTTGGAGAAATAACAGCTTCTTCATTTCTCATAACAATATGACGTGTTTCTGTTGGCTCACCCATATAATGGAATACTACTGCATCTTCAGGCACTTCAAAATATAAGTAAACTTCCATTCTTCTATCATGTGTGTGACATGGCATTGTATTCCAAACGCTACCAGGCTCAAGCTTTGTCATACCCATAACAAGCTGACAACTTTCAACCTGTCCTGGAAGAATATATTTACATATTGTTCTATGGTTTGCATCTTCAAGAGAACCTAATTCTACTTTATTTTCATCTTTAACAATAACTACACCTTCACTTGGAACACCCTCAGGTTTAATAAGTACTGTTGGATATGTTTTATGTGCTGGTGCACTGTTGAAATAAAATTTTGCAGGATTTGAAGCATCTGCACTCTTAAAGGAAATATCTTTAGAACCCATACCGATATACATACCCTCTTTAAAAGCCACTTGATATTCTTTTCCATCTATTGTAATAATTCCTGCACCACCGATATTAATTACACCCATTTCTCTTCTTTCAAGAAAATAATCTGCTCTTAATTCTTCACCTGCTGTAACTACGATTTCTTTATCAGTAGGAACTGCTGCACCTGTTATAATACGGTCAATATGGCTATAAACCATTTTAATTTCTCCAGGTACAAATAAATTTTGAATTAAAAATTCCTCACGAAGTCTAGCTGTATCATAATATTTTACATCTTTTGGACTTGCTGCTGTTCTTAACTCCATCTTCCAATTCTCCTTTTCTATCCTTATAATAAAAGGGCTGTTGCTAAACAAAAGCCCTCTTATTATTTTTATATTTTATTATTACAAAATAATTTTTATGCAGTACATTTACACTAGCCATTGCTTTGGTAAACTATCTTTGAACTCTACCTGAGCCGTCACCTTTCATAAGTGTTTTAACTTCATTTAATGTAGCATGGTTAAAGTCACCTTCAATTGTATGTTTCAAGCAAGATGCAGCAACCGCAAATTCAATGATATCCTGTGAATTATATCCTTCAAGGATAGCATATATTAAACCGCCACCGAATGAATCTCCGCCACCTACACGGTCAACAATTGGAACGATTGGGTATGTTTTTGAATAGTAGAAATTATCTCCATCCATTAACATAGCTCCCCAGTTATTGTTTGAAGCACTTATAGATTCTCTTAAAGTAATAGCTACTTTTTCAAATCCAAATCTATCTTTAAGTTGTTTAGCAACATCCTGGTAACCTTCTTTATTAAGTTTACCTGTATTTACATCTGTACCTGTTGATTTGATACCAAATACTTTTTCAGCATCTTCTTCATTAGCTATACAGATATCAACATATTTCATAAGCTCGCCCATTACCTGACCTGCTTTTTCAGATGTCCATAATTTCTTTCTGAAGTTTAAGTCACAGCTTATCTTAATACCTTTTGCTTTAGCTGCTTTACAAGCCTCTAATGTAATCTTTGCTGCATTGTCGCCTAAAGCTGGTGTAATTCCTGTAAAGTGGAATAATTCTGTGCCTTCAAATATTTTATCCCAGTCAAAATCTTCTGGTACAGCTTCTGAAATAGAAGAATGTGCTCTATCATATACTACATTGGATGCTCTCTGAGAATCACCTTTTTCACAGTAGTAAATACCTACTCTTTCACCACCACGAACTACTTTGCTTGTATCAACACCAAAACGTCTTAATGAATTGATAGCTGATTGTCCGATTGGATTATCAGGTAATTTAGAAACGAAAGCTGCATCAATACCATAGTTGGCTAATGAAACTGCTACGTTAGCTTCTCCACCACCATAAACTACTGTAAATTTATCAGCCTGAACAAATCTTAAAAATCCTTCTGGAGCCAATCTAAGCATAATTTCTCCAAAACATACAACTCTTGACATAATTATTTTGCCTCCCTAGCTTCTTTTACTTTTTGAATATATTGTTTTCCTAACTCTGTAATAGATGCGTAATCACCTTTCTTAGCACCTGCTGTAAGACTTGAACCTGTACTTACTGCAACTGCTCCTGCTTTAATCCACTCTCCACAGTTTTCAAGGTTTACACCACCTGATGGCATAAAATCTCCCTGTGGCAAAGGTCCTTTGAAATCTTTAATAATCTTAGGTCCAAATAAATCTCCAGGGAATATCTTAATAACATCTGCTCCTGCTTCCATAGCTTCAACTGCCTCTCTTGGTGTCATACAACCAGGCATTGTAGCTACTTTATATCTGTTTGCAAGTTTAATTACTTCTGGATTAAAGTTTGGACTTACAATAAACTGAGCACCATTAAGTATAGCTATTCTTGCTGTTTCTGAATCAAGAACAGTACCTGCTCCTACTATTATTTTTCCATCAGAATATTTTTCTGATAATGCTTTGATAACTTCTGTTGCACCAGGAACTGTATATGTGATTTCAAGTCCTGCTATTCCAGCTTCTGCACAAGCTTCTGCTATCTTCATAGCTTGGTCAACTGATTCAGCTCTTACAACTGCAACTACACCACATTCCTGAAGTCTTTCTAAAACTGCTGTTTTCTTCATTTTTCAACTCTTCCTTTCTTAATATATTTCGAGGTCTGAAACCTATCAAGTCAAGTCAAAGACATACTTGTCCCTCTAACATTTTTAATATATCACATTCAAGGGTATTTTTGCAATATATTTATTAATTTTTCAGCAACAAAGAATAAATTTCTTTTGTCAAAGCCTATTTCTTACTTATTTTACATTTATATGCAATCGAACGCCAGTTTTGATTTTTATTAATATTTTTTCATACTTATCCACAGGCAATAGTTACACTTTCCCCTTGTACATTTTTCTGTGGATAACTTTTTATATTATTTTTTTATTTTTACAATCTTTTTAACAATCTTTTAGCTACATTTATTTCACAATCCTGTTTTTCTACATTTTCATTCTCATTTTCTATAAAAATCTTTAAAAAAGTGACTTATAATTTTGATGAAATCAATTAGTCTATTGCT
>CAZQDT010000078.1:0-10082 GCA_964592005.1 uncultured Eubacteriales bacterium | reverse complement strand
AATTCTCTCAAAAAATTTCTCTCTAAAATTTCTCTCTAAAAATTCTCTAAAATTTAATTCATCTTGTTTATACCAATCATCTCCAAATCTTTCTCTCAATTTTTCATATAAAACATAAATATTAGTTTTATGAGTAATTATGTTTTCAGGCAAAAAACTTATCTCATCATAACATTCTAAAATTTTTTTAAACAATCTAGGTTCTGTTTTATTTCCTTCTACTAATAACAAAATATTTGAATTACTCATAATTATCAAACTCACCATTCTTGTATAGTTTTTCAAGATTATGTCCTTGTCTTAACTCTCTATTTGTAGCATCGCACAAAGAAGTAATACTATCCGGTGTTAAAATCATAAAACAATCAGGACGCATAAACGAATTGCTTAACAAATTTGTATTATGAGAAGTTAAAATAACTTGACAATCAAACTCATTTTCCAATAGTCTAATTATCTTTTCAGATAATTCAAAATGATAAAAAGCATCAAACTCATCTATAAAAATAAAACTTGGTTTCGTATCTCTTGTTAAAAATTTCATATAAAATTTGGTAAGATTCATTGTTCCACTAGACATATTCCTAAAAAAAGGCAAAGGTTTTTTATAATCAAAATACAATTCTTTTTCTCCATCAATTTGTTCTAACATTACTAAATTGCATGAAACTCCATAATCATTTAAAAATTTTTCAAATTTTTTTAACTTTTCTTCTTCTCTTAAATATGAATAATTTATTTTTAATATACCACTATTTCCTTTTTCATAAAGCATACCACCAACAAATTGCATAATTTTTCTAATAACAGAATTTTCTGGTTGTACTGTATTATGTGCAATATACCTAAGCACCGATAAAGAATAATCTTCTACTTCTTGCATTTCTTCAGCTTTAGTTGTACCTAAAAATTGTTCCCAATTTAAATCCTGTGCATTAACTAAACTTACTCCTTCAATATCTACATTTTTTTTATCCAAAAAATCAAAATAAAATACTTGTTTTCCATTTATAATCAATCTTTCTTTTACTATCTCAAATTCATTTTTTTTACTATATCTATATATCACGATATCTTTATCAAACTTAAATTTGTATTCAAATTCTGCATATTCATTTTCTTCAGAATTAGCATTACGATATAAACCTTTATTAATCATAAATTCTCTAGGCATAGACAACAAATTGTTTCTTATATCCAAAATAGCCAATCCAAAATTACTTTTACCCACTGCATTTTTTCCATAAATAATTATTTTATTTAATAAATTATCTTTTACACAAACTTCATTATATTGATAATCTCTTACTTTTGAGAAATCTAATTCTATTTTGTTTCTGAAATTTTTAAAATTTTTAACTGAAAATTTCTCTAACATACAACTCAGCCCCATCTCAATCTTCCTAAATTTATTTATAGTATATATAATATAACATTCAAAATATAAGAAATCAAGCATTGTCGTAATTTTTTTACGACATTTTTATTATATCAATTTTCAAAATATATTTACAAAAAAATACTACATCAGGAAATTTTTCTAATGTAATATTTTTTAAAACTTAATTAATGTATAAAAAAAATATCCGTTTTATATAAATACTACATAAAAGTCAACTATAATTTTAATAAAAAATATGATAATAAATACCCAAATAAAACAATTTTTAAACTATTCTACACAAAAAAAGACACCTTACATAAGTAAGATGCCTTTGAAATGTTTAACTATTTAGTTGTAGAGGTAACAATAATACCATTTAATCTAGCTTTTCCTTCTGCTCCAGCTACTGTAACTACAAGTTTTCCATCTGTTACATCAGCTTGAATAGTTGTATCAACAAAAGCACCATTTTCTGCTGCTTCTGTTACTACTTCTGCTCCACCATTTACAGAAATCTGTTGGATTACTTTATGTTTAGCTCCATCATAAATATGGTCTAATTCTCCACACAATACATATACATTATATGTTCCATTTGGTACTTCTGTTGTAAATACAACAGGAGCTTCTTTACCTACAATAGCTTCTCCTGCTCTAAGGTCATTTTCTGCCCAACCCATTGCTACAACTTCTGCCATTCTGTAACGTCCTGCTTGATTATCTAAATTAACACCATATTTATTTCCATCTTTGCCATATACTGTTACAGGTGTTTCGTCATTTTTTCCTTGTACATATACTGGTAAGTATCCTGGTGCTGTTGAAGGTGTATGCTCTACTTTATCAAGGTCTTTCTGTACCTGTAATAATGTAATATCATATCCAATAGATGTTACTGTTGTTGTTGTTTTGTTTGAAGCTCCTGCTACTGCTACTGAATAATCCATACTTGTAGCTGTGATAGCTGTTGTATCTTCATAACTTGTTGTATTTACTGTTGCAACTTTTTCAGTACCTCTGTATACATCATATGATGTAGCACCATCAGCAGCTGCCCATGTTAAAGTTGCTTTTAACATACGTGTATTTGTTGCTAAATCATGGTAACCTTCTGCTTTTGCTGTTAAATTTTTAACTTCTGCTGCTGTTGCAGTTGCTGTTGTTTCAGCTGGTTTTGTAGTTTCTGCTGGTGCAGACACTGTTTCTCCATTAATACTTAATACCTGTCCTATGTAAATAAGTGCAGGGTCTTTGATTGTTGTTTTATTCCAGTTGTAAAGGTCTGACCATTTAGCTTCTGCATTGAATAATTTTCTTGCTATTGCACATAATGTGTCACCTTTTTGTACTGTATATGTATTTCCAGTAGGTACAACTGTTGTTTCTGCCTGTGCTGGTGTTGTTGTTTCTGCTGGTGTTGAAGCTGCTGCACCTTCCTCAACTACTTCAACATATGCAACATTAACTCCTCCACTTGTAGAAGCCAAATAATATTTACCTGCTTTGTCAATTTCAAATGTTGCTTTTGCAATAGCTACTCCTTTATCTGGAGCAACTGCTGTTGCCAATGCTACTGCTTTACCTGCATCACTAAGAGCAGCATTAAAGTCATACAAACCAAGTGCTCTTTCTCCACCATTACTTCTTGTATAGGCTGTAACAGTTGCTTTACCTGATGTTTCAAATACCAACATACGATATGATTGGCTTCCATCACTAGCACCATTAAATTTTAACATTCCGCCTAATGCTTTTCCATCTTCAGCTGCTTCTGTTACATTTGAACCATCTTCAGCTGTAAATTTTGCAATACTAACGTGTTTTGATGTCGAAGCTGTAATTGTAAAATCACCAAATGTTTTTTCTTCATAAACATCTTGATCTTCTATCGCTCCCGCATCGAAAACTTTTGTAGCTGCTGCTTTTACACTTACTGCATTTATAGGAAGCATAGATACTACCATTGCTGCTACTAATGCCCAAGCATATAAGCCCATTTTTTTAATTTTCATTTTTCTTTCCTCCTGTCTTTTTATTATTACTGAATTTTACTCCTGTAACAAAATAATTATAACAATACCTTTTGATTTTGTAAAGTTTTTTATTACTTTTTACTGTTTTTTTTGATGTTTTCATAATTTTATTATAATAATATTAAAAAAATGCCAGTGTTTTTTCCCTTTTATTTCAAATTTAATCAAAAATTAATTTTGAATTATAGTTTCTTCTTCTAACATTTGTTTATTAATGCTGCCAAACAATATTACTCAAATCTAAAAATTGCCACACCAGAATTTTTTCCAATGTGGCAATCTTAATATTTAATTAGTATGTAAGAGCTATATCTCCCACAAATCTTGCATTATCAGTAGACTGAATTTCTATTCCAGCTATATCTGCTTTACTATTTGTAAATGTATATGTAGCTTCTCCTAAGTTAGTCCATACTGAATAATCATCAGAATATTTACTTGCTTCTGGATAACCTATCACTGTTACTTTTGCTTCTGATTTAGCTGTATCTATTTCTATTGTTAATTTTAACCATGTATTTTTAGGGAACACTGCTATATCTTGTAATGATTTTACTGCTGTTGCTGCTTCATCACTATACATTTCTGCTACCGTATCTGTAAAATAATATGTTCCATCTACTATTGTTTTGTTTCCAATATTATTACCTATAACTAAAACTTGCTCTCCAGCACTGTTTTTAAATATTATACTTTGAGCTGTTTTTCCTGCTGGATTCATTTCCATTTCTAATTTTACATTACCTGTTGTTGCTGTCATAGGAAGAACTGCTCTTGTTGTTTTTTCTGCAAATTTCATAATATTTCTATCCCATTGACTTGCAACTACAAAATATGAAGCTAATTCTGCTGGTACTTCTTTAAGACCATCTACATCAACAGAATATTTTAATGTTGGTTCTGCTGTTGCTGTCGCTGCCTGTGATGGTGTTGTTGTTTCTACTGGTGCAGATACTGTTTCTCCATTGATACTTAATACCTGTCCTATATAAATAAGTGCAGGGTCTTTAATTGTTGCTTTGTTCCAGTTGTAAAGGTCTGACCATTTAGCTTCTGCATTAAATAATCTTCTTGCTATTGAGCATAATGTATCACCTTTTTGTACTGTATATGTATTTCCAGTAGGTACGATAGGGGTTTCTGTTTCTGCTTTTGTTTCTGTTTCAGCTTTTACTTCTGTTTTTGGCTGCTCTGCTTCAGCTTCGCCTACTTGAATATAATATACCTGCATAGATTTCGTTACAGATGCAATATAATATTCACCTGCTTCTTTAGCTGTAAACTCTGCAATGGCTACATCACCTTCATTAGATGGTGCAGGTTTTTTATCTACTAATTCTGCTGTTGCCGATGAATAAAATCCTACTTCTCTTTCATCTGAACCACCGCTTGTATAGTATACTTTTACTTTTTCATTTGCTGCCATATCAAATCTAATCTGGCAAGCTCCTCCTTGGAATTTAATCCATTGTGTAAATTCTTTACCATCTGTTGCTTTTTTAGGTGTTTCACAAGGCTTTACTGTAATTGGTTTATCTGCTTTAGCTATATAACTAAAATCTCCAACTTTTACAGGCTCTTCAGAAGTATACTCTGTACCTTCTTGAAGAGTATTTGCATCTAAAATCTTAGCTGCTGCTGCTTTTACACTTACTGCATTTATAGGAAGCATAGATACTACCATTGCTGCTACTAATGCCCAAGCATATAGACCCATTTTTTTAATTTTCATTTTCTTCTCCTCCTGTCAATCTTTTTTATTAATTATCAAATTATATCTGATAACAAGTTAATTGTACCAACAAACATCAAATTTGTAAAGATTTTTTATTGATTTTTACCATATTTTTTATAATTTCTTAATTTTGTTTTAATAATGTTAAAAAATTAATACTATTTTCAACTTACCATTCAATATTAATTTAACTTAAACTAATTTGCCAATCTATATTCTTATAAAAAGTAAAACTCGTCAAATCTGACGAGTTTTCTTTAATACATTATTTAACTTTTAATACTTGACCTATTTCAATAATACTTGGATCTTTAATTGTATCTTTGTTCATTTCATAAATATCTTTCCATTTAGCTTCGGAATTAAATAAATTTCTTGCAATTGCACACAATGTGTCACCTTTTTTTACTACATATGTACCTTCTGTTGGCACTGTAACAGTTGATGAAGATGGGGTTTCAGCTGGTTTAGCTGTTGCTGTTCCTGCTTCTTTAACATTTATATAATATACAAGCATTCCCTTTGTTACTGAAGCAATATAATATTCTCCTGCCTCTGCAACATCAAATGTTGCTACTTCCTCTGATGTAACATTGATATCTCCAATCCAACGTGCATTTCCTGCCATACAAATTTCCAAACTTGCTACATCTGCTTTGCTTTCTATAAATTTCTGTGTTGTTTCTCCTATCGCTGCCACTTTATATCCTCCAATTGTTCCGCCTTGAAAAACTCTGTTAGTATAAATTTTATCAATAACTGTTTCATGAATTTGTTTAATATCCTTTGGATTTGTAATACTAAGACCATCTCTTATAGCATCTACTTTAGGTATCTTTCCTTTGATACAGTTTTTAAGCCTTTTTTTCATACTTTCAGGAGAAGAAAATATTGCATTAAAACTCTCATATTGCAAAATCATAAAAATGAGTGTTGGCATAATAATATATCAGAATTTTATATTTTAAAACATTATTTTCAAACAAAAAAGATACAACGTTAAAGCTGTATCCTTTTAATTACTTCTACGAAAGAAGCATTCTATCATTTACCAATTCACTTCCACTTGCTTTTTCAAATTTTAAAAGCAAATCTTCTACTTTAAGATTTTTCTTTTCTTCTCCACCTATATCAAGTACAACTTTCCCATCAAGCATCATAATCAAACGATTTCCATACTGTATGGCATCTTTCATATTATGTGTAATCATAAGAGTTGTAAGTTTATCTTCTTTTATAATCTTATCTGTAAGTTCAAGTACAATCTTAGCTGTCTTAGGGTCAAGTGCAGCAGTATGCTCATCAAGAAGTAACAATTTAGGCTTTTTTAAAGTTGCCATAAGCAAAGTAAGTGCTTGTCTTTGACCTCCTGACAACAATCCTACTTTTGAGCCCAAACGATTTTCAAGTCCTAAACCTAAAGGTTTCAAAATTTCTCTATACATTTCTCTTTCTTTAGCTGTAATACCCCAACTTAAAGTTCTCTTTTCTCCTCGTCTATAAGCAAGAGCAAGATTTTCTTCTATACCCATCTTAGCCGCTGTACCCATCATAGGGTCTTGAAACACTCTTCCTAAAAGTTTTGCTCTTTTATATTCAGGCCATTTTGTAACATCTTCACCATTTATGGAAATTATACCATCTTCCACCTGATGAACACCAGCCACACAGTTAAGCATTGTAGATTTTCCAGCACCATTTCCACCAATTACCGTTACAAAATCTCCTTCATTAATCTTCAAATTAAGTCCATTAAGAGCTTTCTTTTCATTAACAGTACCTATATTAAATGTCTTGTGTATATTTTTTATTTCCAACATATCACTTAGCCCCTTTCTTGCTGTTTTTCAAAAACTTATCTTTGAATATCGGCAAGGACAGTGCCAATGCAACTGTTATTGCGGTAAACAACTTCAAGTCTGTCGATGGCATACCTAATTCCAAAACTCCTGCTATAATTATACGATATGTAATTGAACCAAGTACCAAAGAAATAAGACAATTCATAAAATTTCTTGTACCAAACAAAACTTCACCTATAATAACTGAAGCTAGACCTATAACTATTACACCTGTACCCATTCCTATATCGAAAAAGCCATTATACTGTGCTACTAAAGCTCCGGATGCAGCTACAAGTCCATTACTCAAACATAAAGCTATTATTTTCATAATATCAGTATTTACACCCTGTGCTCTTATCATATATTCATTATTTCCTGTTGCTCGAATTGCACAACCAAGTTCTGTTCCAAAAAACCAGTACAATACTCCTACTATCACTGCAACAATAATTAAACCTACTATTAATACTACTATTGTTTTAGACAATCCAAAACTAGGAACTATATCAAAAATTGTGTCATACTTAGATAATGCCAATGTTGCTTTGCCTGCAATTCTTATATTTATAGAGTATAAACCTATCATTGAAAGAATACCCGATAGAAGAGCAGGTATTTTTAACTTAGTATGCAGCAAACCTGTCACTATACCAGACAATGCTCCCGCTAAAAAAGCCATAATCATTGCTAAAAAAGGATTTACTCCCATAACTATAAATTTCGCAACTACTGCACCCCCTAAAGCAAAACTTCCATCTACCGTCAAATCTGAATAATCTAATATTCTATATGTTATATAAACTCCTATGGTCAACAAAGACCATAATATACCCAATGCTATTGCACCTTGTATTATTGCCATTAATATTCCACCTACCACTTCATCTAATATAAGTAGAGCTGTCTATTTTAAGACAGCTCTAAAATACTTACAAAACTATTTTACATACTGCTGTAAATTTTCTGGAATTGTTATTCCTAATTTTTCTGCTGTTTCTTTATTTATAGTATATTCCATCTCTTTCAAAGATTCAACTGGCATTTCCGAAACTTTAGCACCATCTCTTAAGACTCTTACTGCCATTTCACCTGTCTGATATCCAAGTTTATAATAATCTATTCCCAAAGTAGCCAAACCACCTGCATCTACCATATTTGACTCGCCACATATAACAGGAACTTTAGCTGTATTTGCAGCTTCTGCAACTATCGGCATTGAACTTGCAAAAATATTATCCGTAGGAATATAAATAGCATCTACTTTTCCTACTAAAGATTGTGTTACCTGCTGAACATCATTTGAATTTGTAACTGTCTTTTCTTCCCATTTAAGTCCAAGATTTTCTATTGCCTGTTTTGCTAAATTTGCCTGAAGAATAGAATTATCTTCATTTGAACTATAAAGCAACCCTATCGTCTGTGCATTAGGAGCAAGTTCTTTAAGTAAATCTATCTGTTCTTTTATGGGATTCATATCATTTGTACCAGAAACATTTGTATTTGGCTTTTCATTGCTCTCTACAAGACCTACTTCAACTAAATCTGTAACTGCTGTAACAAGAATAGGAATGTCTTTGGTTTCTGCTGCTATTGACTCAGCTGATGGTGTAGCTATTGCAAGCACCAAATCAACTTTATTATTGACAAAACGCTGGCTCATTGTTTTAAGATTTGACTGGTCACCCTGTGCATTTTGAAAATCTATTGTAATATTTTCTCCATCTACATATCCATTATCTGCAAGTGCCTGTTTAAAACCCTGATATGCACTATCTAAAGCATTATGTTCCATAAGCTGTAATACACCAATTTTTATTGTCCCATCATCTTTAGAATTTCCACAAGCTGACATTGAAAATATCATCACTGTGGAGAGTAAAACTGCAAAAAGTTTTTTCAAATTTTTCATTATTTTTACACCCCTCATTAAAATATAAAATACATCAACTGTTTAGTTAAATACTGTACTAATTTATATTACATTTTTATTTAATATTTGTCAATATAAACAAACAATTTACTATAATATTGTTTTATTACTATTTAGCAAGTATTTCTTTTGCCTTATTTAATCTTTCAATTACAGATTTTTTACCCATAATTGACATAACCTCATATAAATCAGGGGCATTTTGTCTGCCTGTAATAGCCACTCTAAGTACCATACTTGTATCTCCCGGATTTCCTTTGAACGCTTCCGGATTAGCTTTGTACTCTTTTGTAGATTCTGCAAAACCTATTTCTTTAGAAAGCTTACAAATCTTTTCAAACCACACATTCATATCATCTGATTCATCATAAAAATCTGAATATTTTTCAAGAATAGAAATCATATCTTCTTTATTCACATTTTCAGGAAATTCATACTCTCCTTTAAATATTTCATCATAGAAGAAATTTACATATTCTCTTACTTCACTCCAGATTGCTATATCTTTACGAGGTTTCTTTCCACCTCTGCCAATAGAAAATATTCTTACAGCATATTTTTTGTCACGTGCCAAAAGCTCATAAAATTCTTTATCATATTCTTCTGCCCAACTCAAAACATAATTATAAACTTCTTCTGCTGTCATAGTTGAAATTACATTTTTACTTACATCTTTAAGCTTATCCATATCATATAGTGAACCGGAACCACTCATTTTTTTAGTAGTAAACTTAAATTTTTCTATATCTTCTTTAGGATTTGCAATTCTCCATTCTTCAAAATTTGAATTTAAAAGTGTCATAAGATATTCAATCACTGAAGGCACCGGATAACCTTCTTGATGGTAGAAACTAAGAGCAAGTTCAGGGTCTTTTCTCTTTGAAAGCTTTCTCTTATTTCCTGTTTCATCATCTATTTTCATAAGCTGTGCTGTATGTGCATACTTAGGTAATTTAAAACCAAGTGTTTTAAAAAGTTGTACATGGATAGGAAGTGTAGCAAGCCACTCTTCTCCTCTTACTACTATATTTGTACGCATTAAATGGTCATCTATTGCATGTGCAAAATGGTAAGTAGGTATTCCATCAGATTTAAGTATTACGAAATCCTGGTCATTTTCAGTAAGTTCCATATCTCCTTTAATTAAATCTGTAAA
>CAZQDT010000077.1:0-10129 GCA_964592005.1 uncultured Eubacteriales bacterium | reverse complement strand
TTGAGTGTTTATATTTTAAATATAATCTTTTCAGTAAGAAAGAAAATATTGACAGCAATGAATTGCAAAGTACAACTCAAAGTTTAATTGAACCAACGAGTAAGGTACAAAAAGAAACAGAAACTTTTAAAAACTTAAGTAGTGTTTTAGAGATAGAATATTATATGGAACAACCAGATACAAATTATAAAACTTATGCAAGACCTGAAAAGGTTAAAGGAATTTATGTATCAGGACCAAGAGCAGGTTCTTCAAAGTATATGCCAGAGCTTATAGAGCTTGCAAAAGAAACTGAAATAAATGCAATGGTTATAGATATTAAAAATGATTCAGGTGAAGTTACTTATAAAATGGATATACCAACTGTTGTAGAGGCTGGTTCAGGGGTAAATTATATAAAGGATATAGAGGGACTTATTGAAACATTAAATGAAAACAATATATATCCGATAGCACGTATAGTTGCATTTAAAGACTCTTATATAGCAGAAAAAAGACCAGATTTGACAATTAAAAATAAAGATGGGTCTGTTTGGAGAGATAAGAGTAATATAGCATGGGTCAATCCATATAATAAAGATGTATGGGATTATGTTATAGATATTGCAAAAGAAGCAGCTAATGTAGGATTTAAAGAAATACAGTTTGATTATATAAGATTTTCGACTGATTCAAGAATGAAGAATGCTGATTTTGGAGAGTTGGCTGAAACGATGAGTCGTACTGAGATTATAACTGAATTTACTAAATATGCTTATGAACAGCTTAGCCCTTTGGGAGTATATGTATCGGCTGATGTTTATGGTACTATTATAAATAGTAAGACAGATGCTGACATAGTAGGTCAGGATTATGTAGAAATGTCAAAATATTTGGATTATATATGTCCTATGGTTTATCCATCACATTATGCAAACGGTTCTATGAAAATACAATATCCCGATTTAGATCCATATAATGTGATATATAAATCTATGGGTTATTCAAATGAAGAACTTGCTAAAATTCAAGAAGGAGAGCATAAAGCAATTGTAAGGCCATGGCTTCAGGCATTTACAGCTACATGGCTTGCCAATTACCAAACTTATGGAGGTAAACAGATAAGAGAGCAGATACAGGCAGTTTATGATGCGGGATTGGAAGCATGGATATTATGGAATGGTAGCTGTTCATATACAAGTGATGGATTAGAAAAAGAATAACGATAAAAACTGAGAGTACCAGCTTATCTGGTACTCTTGATTTTTATCTAAGTATTATTTTTCATTTCTGTCTGCTATAAAAAATATGAATATAAGAGAACTAATCAAAAGTAAAAATGGGTAAAACAAATTTGGTATTATATCAAAAGCTGAAATTTGGCATCCAAGTTCCACAGCAGTAGAGATGGCTACAAGCATCTGTGCACCATAAGGTATAATTCCCTGTGAAATACATGAAAATGTATCTAAAAGAGAAGCTGTGGTTTGAGGAGAAATATTATATTCATCAGATATTTCTTTAGCAATAGGATTAGATATTACAATAGCGACTGTATTATTAGCAGTAGCAATGTCCATTGCCGAAACTAAAAGTCCAATTCCTATTTTACCGCCTTTTTTGTTCTTAAATATACGTTTTATGAAATTTAAAAGGGCAGTAAAGCCACCATATTCTTGAATTAATGCACAAATAGCAGATACTAATATTGCCACCATTGTTGTTTCATACATACCTGAAACACCTGACCCCATATTTGAAAGTAATTCGGTTATTTCAGTAGTACCAGTTAATACCATAATAAAAGAACCTGAAACAATTCCAATAATTAACACTGCAAAAACATTGATACCTATAACTCCACCAAATAATACCAAAACATAAGGAATTATTTGGATTAAATTATATTCTTTTGAAACAACAGTATCTGATTGAAAATTCATTGTTTTAAAAAATATGATAATTAAAGTAGCAATGCAGGCGGGCAAAGCTATCCAAAAATTGGCTTTAAATTTATCTTTCATTTCACAGCCTTGTCCATTACAGGTAGCAATGGTAGTATCTGAAATAAATGAAAGATTGTCACCAAACATTGCACCTCCAATGACACTTCCTATACAAAGAGAAACATCAAAACCTGAATTATTTGCAAGAGCTATGGCGATAGGAGTAATCAATGTGATAGTTCCTACTGAAGTACCCATAGCAACTGAAACAAAACAGCTTACAATAAATAAAACAATTACAGCAAATCTAGGAGGAATTATTGATAGTAAGAAATAAGCAACACTTTCAGCACTGCTTCGTCCAACAACTCCTACAAATATGCCGGCTGTTAAAAAAATAAGTATCATTGTTACTATATTTTTGTCACCAACCCCTTTTGCCATTATTTGAAGTTTGTCATCAAATTTTAATTTAGGATTTTGCAGGCAAGCAACAAGTAAAGCAATAAGAAATGAAACTACAATAGGAATATTATAAAATCCCATAGGAATTTTAATTACATATTCAAATATAAGTCCCAAACCCAAATAAAAAATTAAAAATACACCAATCGGCAATAAAGCTTTCCAATTCCCTTTTTCCATAGTAAATAAATCTCCTTTTTAATATTTCTATCAAATATTATAACATAAGATATTAAAATTAGTAAAGAAATTTAAAATCAAATCATAAAATTAATGGTATTTTTGATTGAAATTATACAGTATTTTTTAATTAAGATGTTGTATTTTTTATAAAAATCTGATAAACTAAGAAATAAGGTTGGCTTTTTATAGTTCAATTTAAAAATAAAGAAAAGGAGTGCTAAAGATGGTTGATTCTAGTATTGAAAAAACTGTAAAAAAATTTATATTACCTCCAGAGGTAGAAAAAATTATCAATGGAAAAGCTAATATAATCATACCTAAAAACCGTGAGGAAATTATGGACTTGGCTATGGGTGGTCCTAACAATATGACATATGATGTTGAATATAACATTAACGGAGAAATGGTAAAAGAAGTTTATATGACAAAGTGTAAAAATGGTATTGTAGCCAATTATACTGATGTGAGAATGAGAAAACGTGATGCAAATGCAATGGTTATCGGTGATGAACATCCAACAGATAAACCTACCTATCAAGAACGTTTTGGAGAAAAATTTGATAAGACAAGACAGGAAACTTTTGATTGGCTTGCAAATCAGGACGAATTGATTGTTATGCCTTTTTATGCAGGTAATGAGCATGTAGATTTAGGTTATCCTGCACTTGTTATTTGTCCTGCAAATGCAGCATTCTTCTGTGCGGCACTTGTAGATTTACAAGGTTATATTCCTATGGATAAAGTACCTAACCAATTTAAACCAAGAGCAGTTGTGTATGTTGCACCACCTTTCAGACAAACACATTTTGATGGACAGCAGGTAGTTGTTCACAATAGAACATTTAATTTGCACGAAGTATTTTCATATAATCTTTATTTAGGACCAAGTGCTAAAAAAGGTATTTACGCTGTTCTTCTTGATATAGGAGAGCAGGAGAAATGGGTAACACTTCATGCTTCAGCAGTTAAAGTTATCACTCCTTACGAGAGAGTATTCACAATTATGCATGAAGGTGCAAGTGGTGGTGGAAAGAGTGAAATGCTTGAACCTATCCACAGAGAACCTGATGGAAGAATTCTTCTTGCAACAAATATAATTTCAGGTGAGAAATTCTATGTTACAATAACAGATACTTGTGAATTACTTCCAGTAACAGATGATATGGCTATGGCACCTAATGCTATTCAAAATGACAGTAAAAAGCTTGTTATAGCAGATGCTGAAGATGGTTGGTTCTTGAGAGTTAATCATATTACAGAGTATGGTATGGAACCGGGTACAGAAAAACGTACATTACATCCTAAGAAACCTCTTGTATTCTTAAATATGGAAGCTACTCCAGGTTCTACTTGCCTTATTTGGGAACCTGTAATGGACGCTCTTGTTCAAATCCTAGAGTTATTATGCCTAGAGAGTTTGTAGATGATGTAGTTAATGAACCTGTGGAGATAGATATTCGTAGTTTTGGTGTTAGAACACCTCCTACAACAAAAGAACATCCAAGTTATGGTATAGTTGGATTATTCCATATTTTACCGCCGGCATTGGGTTGGTTATGGAGACTTGTAGCACCTAGAGGATATGCTAATCCAAGTATCAATGATAATTCAGGAATTAATGAAATTCAGAGTGAAGGAGTAGGTTCTTACTGGCCTTTTGCAACAGGTAAAAAAGTAGACCAAGCAAATCTTTTACTTAAACAGGTATTAAATACTCCAAATACAGGATATGTTCTTATTCCTAATCAATATGTTGGAGCTTATAAAGTAGGATTTAATTCTGAAATGCTTACAAGAGAGTATCTTTCAAGACGTGGAGGAATTAATTTTGCTAAGAAAGGTGCAATAGTTCCATCTCGTTGTCCAATTTTAGGATATTCTTTGGAAAGTATGAAAGTAAATAATGTTGAAATACCTAAGAAATTCTTACAGGTTAATGAACAACCAGAAGTAGGAAATGACACATATGATTTTGGTGCTAAGATATTTACTGATTTCTTCAAGAAAGAACTTCAGGAATACCTTACAGATGAGCTTGACCCATTGGGAAGAAAAATTATTGAAGCTTGTTTGAATGATGCTTCAGTTGAAGAATATGAGAAATTAATTCCTATGAATAAATAATTTTATCATATAAAAATTGAATTTTTTAAAATACTGCTGTCAGCTTTTGACCGCAGTATTTTTTAAATATAAAAATCCCTGCCTTTGAAAAATATCAAAAACAGGGTATAAAATAAAGGAGAAAACAAATTAAATTGTAACTTTACAAATCTGTATATTTTCATCAATAGAAACGGTAATTCCTTTTATATATGAAAGCATTGTATTTATTTCCATACAGAAAATATTATCTTCATGATATTCAGGTTCGCCATTCATAAGATTTTCTTCACCATTTACCAATAAATGAGTTTTTCCTATCGTAGCAACTATTGTATTTCCATTGCATTTTAAGGTAAGTTCGTTTTTAGAAATATCAAAGTTATATTCAAATAAATCAGGATTTATTCTGTAAATATCTTCTAATACTGGTATGATAGGACCAAATATTCCGGTTTGTTCATATACTTTGTTACTTCCTCTCATATCTGTTTCTCGTCCATTTACTACTATCTTATAATACTTTTTAGTATCTACAACATAATTGGCTGGCTTTGGCATATTTTGTAAAACTTCGTATGGTGAAACACTAGGGGCAATTTCAGGATAATTAAAACGTATTTCCTGTGGCATAATCTCACACAAACCTGTATCTGCTAAAGTTTCAATACTATTTGAAGTTATAGAAATGGTAGTAGCAGGAAGATTTCCCATAGTAGCTGTCAAAGTGATTTTACCAGCATTTCTTGTAGAACGGATAAAAACTCTGTTATTTCCACATTCTGCAAATACATGGTTTTGATGTATTACACTATCGTTTTTTCCGTATCCATTGAATTTACCGCTATTGTAGCCACCTAAAAATCTAGCTTCACCAGATAAAGTAAAATCTATTCTGTCATAACATAAAGGGCAAAGTCTGCCTTCATTGTCTAATACTTCAACATCAAAAGCAGCAACATCTGAACCATCAGCAATTAAACCTTTACTACCTATGATAGGGGTAAGTTTTATAGCAGCAGGTTCTCCAGTCGTTTCTATTTTATGTTCTGCAATAAGTTTGTTATGTATATCATAAGCTTTAGCATATATGTTTCCAGATTGCGTTATATCAATATTAGGAAATTCATAAATAAAAGTTTTCTTAGGTTCGTTGCAAGTACCAACTAAAGAATTATTTATATATAATTCTACTTTTGATACAAAGGCATTTGCAATAACGTAAACTGTCTTGTGTTTTGGATTTCTGAAATTGTAGACACCTGTACCGAGCCAAAAACCATCTTTAAATTCTTTTTCTTCATATTTATAGTTTATACCGTCCTGCTTAGGATAATTCCAATGTCCGACAATCATTACAGCAGGGGTATTTGCCTGAATTGTCTGGAATACATAAAAATTTTGTTTTTTAACCCTTACAGCATCTACACGTCCACTCATACGAGCATTTTCGCTAAATGCCTGTCTGCCATGTTGTGCGGAGTCAGTCCAACAAAGAGCAGCTGCAGTAGAGTAAAGATTTCTTTCAGAAACACCGCCAACTCTATCGTTAAAAAATTCACTATAACTCATGGCAGCAGAAAGTGCAAAATCTTCGGCTGTCTGATCCCAGTAATCTCCGCCGACCTGTTTTTTGCCATGTTTTCCTAAGTATTTGTTGTTATAATCAAAATCTGGAGGAGAGAAATCGTCCCAAACACGTCTTGGTGCTTCATCTCTTAAATATTCAGTTTCTACAATTGGCATTAAGTTAGACTGAAAACGTGCTGCATAACGATTAAGCATTGTTCCTACAAATTCTGCTTCCTGTACCACATCAATGGTAGAAATAGTTCTGCAACCCATATAACGTCCGCCTGTTGGGTCAAGTTCTTTTTTAAGTAAAGTCATTTCACGCATATGCTCTTTAGAAACTGCATTATTCCCTGTTTCCCAAAATACAATAGATGGATTATTCCTGAAATATATTATAACATCACGCATAAGTTCCACACGCTGGTCCCATTGTCTTCCATGTGCCTCACGTTCTTTGTCACCAGCTGGCTGAACACATATAATTCCATGTTTATCACAAGAACGAATATCAGCAGGACAAGCGGCAACGTGCATCCAACGGATAAAGTTGGCATTACTTTCTTTTATGAGTTGTGCATCAAAATCTTTTAACCAGTCAGGTGCAACACCGATAGCTGCCCATTCATTGGTAGCACGCTGTGCATAGCCTGTAAGCCATACATAGCTGTCATTTATAAGTAAACCTTTATCTTTGTCATAGCTTACTTTTCTGAAACCTGTGGTTATTTTAGTTATGTCAAGCACTTCATCGTTTGATTTAAGAATACAGTAAATATCATACAAATATGGGTCATAATTACTCCAAAAACGTAAATTTTCAACTTTTTTACTTACTTTAATAATAGAGGTATTATAAGAATTTGTAATTGTAGGTTTTACAGCATCTTCATCTTCTACGGGTACATACCTTCCTAATTTTTCATCATATATATAGGCATCTTCAGGTGTTATTGATAAAGGCATTTTTTCTGATACCTTAGATGGTTCAATATCAAAATTTTCAGAAACAAAAGAAGATACCATTTCACCCTTATGATTTACAATTACAACTTCTAAATTTACATTTTTTGTAATATTCGTTTCATTTCTGAGTTCAGACTCAACATTGATAATAGCATTTTTAGCCTGAATATCAAAATCTGATGGATATATATATACTCCTTTTGTCATTAAATTGCTATATAAAGGTAGAGTTTGATATATATGGTCTTTAATATGTAATCTTACATTTTTGGATATACCGCCAAAAGATGGGTTGAAGTCATTACAGTTCCATTCAAAACCAACACCTTGACGATTTTCAGGTATATTGTGGTTACTTGTAAGAGGTGCCATATAATAGCCTGGGGTTATATCCGGTTTGTTTGGAGTTTCAGCCATACATTTGTCTACATTTCTTGTAGCGGTGTTATCAGTAGCTATTGCTATGATATTTTCACCATCATAATTTACATATGCTGTTAAATCAAATCCAAAGGCACAGACACCTGATTCGTAATATCCTGCCATTGTACCATTTATATACAGGAAACAGCTTTGTCTTACACCTTCAAATTCAATAATTACTTTTTTATCTTTATGATTTGCTGGAATTGTAAAATTTTTGCGGTAAAATGAAAAAGTTCTTGATTGACCGCTGCCAGCATCTTCTATCCTGGAAACAAAAGCATCTTCATCATTAAATGTATGAGGAATACTGACATTATCCCATGAATTTTCGATATATTCAGGTTCATAAAAATATCTGCCATTGATGTCTTTGTGTTTTTCTAAAGCGACATCTAAAGGAAAAGCATCGGCTTTTTTAAAATGCCAGTCTAAATTGAAATTATATACTGCTGAATTACTTTTGGGAACAGTGTATTTCATATTTTCAAGTCCTTTCTAAATATATTTTTTTTAGTATATCATTAAGTTTATTGAAATAAAATAGTAGTTGTTGACTTGTTTATTGCATATATTGACTTTAAGATGTTTTGTATATTAATATTGTGCTAAATATTAATATATTTAAAGACAAGAGGTACAAATAAAATTTATATTTGAATTATGTAATATAATTCAATTTAATTCATTTATGAAAACATTTGCGGTTTGAGCAAATTTTTCATTTCTTATAACATTGAATTATATGGTTTAATATGATATTCTAAGAAAAAACAGGAAGTGGTTATATGTTGAAAGTATATTATAATGCAGTAGAAAGTATATATTTGAATTATATTGAAAAAGCAGAAGCCTGGGATATGTATGCCCAACATTATCACAATGGATATGAGTTTTACCTTTTATTGGAAGGGAAACGTAAATTTACAGTAAATAACTATGAATTTGAATTAAATTCAGGCGAATTTTTAATTATAAAACCATATGATTTACATTATAGTCAAAAAATAGAATGTGAATTTTCACGATATATAATGAATTTTTCGGTTGAAGAATTAAATTTATTTTTAGATAAAAAAGAAATAGAATTTATGCTTGAAAATTTAAATACCGGTATTGTAAAACTTGATAAAAAACAACAGGAGAGAATTATAGAATTATTTGAAAATATATCCAAAAATATAAATAGTAATAAAATTATAGGTAAAAAATTGGGAATTATATATTTGATTTCATTAATAGACTATATTAAAAATCTTTCTTCTTCAAATATCAAATTATATAAAAACGATAATCAATTGCGTTTAGATATGATAGAAGCAATGAAATTTATTAATGAAAATTATGCAAATTCTGAATTTAGTCTTGATGATATGATAAATCATATTTGTATGAGCAAATCAAGGTTTTGTGAATTATTTAAAGAAACAACTGGTTACAGTTTTTTAAAATATCTTAATGAATTGAGATTAAGACAGGTAGAAATGGAACTACGAACCACAGATAAATCTTTAAAAATTATATCAGAAGAAAATGGATTTTCCTCTGTGGCTAATATGTCAAGAAATTTTATAAAAAAATTCAACATATCTCCAACAGATTATAGATTAAAAAAACGGAAGAATTGAGAGTTAAAACCAAGAAAAAAGTAATTTATTTAATTGATTTTCGGAATTTTTGATGGTAGTATTTAGTTAAAGTAATTCTAAATATAATTTGAAAGGGGCGGTTTTATGCGTGAAATAATTAATATGGACAATGATTGGAAATTTCATTTGGGGGATTTTACAAATATAAGAAATAGATGGGCTTGGGGTAAATCGGGTTCTTGGAATCAGGGTCCTGAAAGTATAAAATTTGATGATAGTGATTGGAGAAATGTAAATATTCCTCATGATTTTGTAATAGAAAGTGAACCTACTGCATATATGGTAAATGAATTTGGTAATGGTGATAATGCAATACCTGAAATGCAAACAGTGAATAATATACATACGACAGCAGGTTCTTTTAAGAAAGATATTGGCTGGTATAGAAAACATTTTTATATTCCTAAGGAAGATGAGGGGAAAAAGATATACTTTATATTTGATGGAGTATATAGAAACAGTTCTGTTTATTTAAATAACTTTTTTGTTGAATTTCATAGAAGTGGATATACGGGAATGAAATGCGATATAACAGATTTGGTGAATTATGGCGGTGATAATGTTATTTCCGTAAAAGTAGATTCACGAGAAGCAGAAGGTTGGTTTTATGAGGGAGGAGGAATTTACAGACACACATATTTATTAAAACAGAATAAAATACATATTGAAGATGTATTTGTATCAAGTGATGTAAATTTAGAGGACAAAACAGCTAAGATTAAAATTACAACTCAACTTGTTAATGAATTAAACAATAATGTTAAAATCAAAGCAGAAATTTTAAATTCCAATAATATATCAGAAAAAATAATTATTGATAATATATCAGGAGAAAATCAAGAT
>CAZQDT010000076.1:0-10216 GCA_964592005.1 uncultured Eubacteriales bacterium | reverse complement strand
AATTACCTATATATTTATATGTATCTTTTGTAATTTTAAAAGCTACTATATTAGGATAATTACAAACTCGATTTTTGTCTTCCATAATATATTTATCTCCAATAACAGTATCAAAAAGAACTGTTGTTGCCTGTTCTCGAGAATTGTTTCCAATTATAGGTAAGGCAATGTCATGTAAAACAACTGTTGCATCTGATGAAAGATAAGGAAAACACACCAAAAAATCCAACAACTCACCTGGTAAAACATGTGCTGTATCTATAATCAAAAAATCTATTTTCCCCCCTATTTGTTCTATAAATCTAGGTATAACATCGCCTGTAAGAAAATCATGTTTAACTTTATTTGATATATATTTTTTTGCTTCCATAGCAATAAAACCCGCTGGTAATTTTTCATCTTTATAATATGTATTACTTAAATCAGCTGAATACATAACAGTTTCGTTTCCTAATAAAGATAAACAATTCAATATAACAGCAGTTGTTCCCCCTGCCGCTATTCCTATCTCTAAAACTTTTTTGGGATTTGCTTTTTTTAATACTCCACACAAAAATTCCTGATCAAATTCACTCATTTCACAAAATTTCTTATATTGTGGCATTTTTTCAAATATATTTATTGGTTCAGAATATAATTTTATATTTTTAAACATACAAATTCTCCTCACTTTTTATAAAATTCAATTTTCATTATACCAAAAACTTAAATAAATATTCCTATATATTTTCTTTATTAATTTCCTTAAAAACTTCTTTATATAAAGCATGCCATTCAAAATTTTCCTCTGCATATTTTCTCATTTCATAAGAAAAATCTTTATTCTGCTGAACTTTTTTATAAAATTCTATAATTTTATATATATCGATTGGTTTATTAGCATTCTCAACTTTCAATATATATTTATATTTGAATTTATCATCAAATCCTCCTTCATCATATCCTACTACAAAAGGAATTCCTCTAGTGCAATATTCCTTAGTTTTTAATGTCGATGCTTGTTTTAAATCAATTTCATAAAATCCAAAACTTCCCAATGCAATATCTGCACTCTCAAATACCGCATCTAATTCTCTACCATCTAAAAAACCTTTAAATTGAACATAGTTTCCCAAGTCATACTCTTGAGTTAAATTCATCAACTCTTTTAAACATTCTCCTTCTCCTAAAAAAATACAATTTACAATATATTCATTATTTTTATCAGCATAATAATTCTTCATACCCTCTAATATTCTATGATATCCATGCCATCTCGCCATACTCGAAACAGAAATTAAATTTATCACTTTCTTATCTTGCACTTTATTTTTTTTCAATGGTATTTGTTTCAATGACACCCCGTTATTTATTGAAATTGATTTTATCGAAAAAATATCATCATATTTATTCATATTTATAGAAAAATCAAATATTTGTTTTAATTCTTTTCTGTAATATTTATCTATACCCAATAAAGTTTTATCCTCTATTTCATTATCATATGGAAATGTTGGAAATTCTACTATAAATTTGGTTTTAGGCAATTTATTTTTTAATTTTTTCCAAAATTTCATCAAAAAATATCCATTAAAAAATATTCCTACTTCTCTATTATAAATTACTTTCGGTTCCAACTCTATAATCATATCATAAATCCAAGAATATAAATCCTGTTCATCTAAATAAAAATATTCTTTTTTTTCATTTGTTTCAAAATCTATTAAGTATACTTTAAAGCTATCTTTATAGAAAAGATACCCTTTATAACCTTCTTCTATAAATGCATCTATTTGACCATAAATTTTTTTCTTTACTCCTAGTAATATTTTCTCATCCAATCCTGAATCTACAAAATAAACCATATTCATTTATAACTCACTCCTATTTAATTCAAACAATATTAGCAATTGAAATCACATTATCATATATTAAACTTATTTCTTTTTTTATTACTTCATATGCAAACACAGGAGTAACTATAACAACATCACATTCTATAAATTTATCAGGACTATTTATTTCAAAACAATCAAAATCAAAATTACTATCTGAATTTTTATCTAATATTGCTTGAATTTTTACGTTTAAATTCTTTTTCAATATCTCAAATAAAATTTTGCCTACTGTTCCTGAACCATAAATAACTACTTTATTAAAATTATTAACACTCAGATATTTATATAAATTCTCAATTCCATTTTTGCTTATAAGTTTTGAAATAACTTGATAATTTCTAGTTGCTTTACTCTTCACCCTATTCTGATATTCTAATTGTAATTCTAAAACTTCTATTTCCGATAATTCCTCCATAAAATCTATCTCCAATCACTACATATTTCCATAATTAATAACTCTGATTTTATTATATTTTTCTGCTTTTACTATATTTCTAGTATCAAATAAAACTGCTTTTTTCATCTTATCAGCTACCTTATCATAATCAAATTCTTTAAATTCATTATGATCTACCAATATTAAAGCTAAGCTTGCATTTTCTAAAGTTTCCTCAGTCGAAGAAGAATATCCTTTCACATATGGGTCACAAATAGCCAAATTATAACCTTCTGATTTCAAAACATCAATTATCTTTAAAGCCGGGCTTTCTCTTATGTCATCTACATTTCCTTTATATGTAACTCCTAAAACAGCTATTTTAGCTGTCTTATCATAAGCCACAAGTATTTTTACTTTATCTGCTACAAATTCAGGCATACTGTTATTTATTTCTCTTGCCAATCTTATAAGCGGTGACTCTTCCGGTGCTTCTGCACTCACAAAATATGGGTCTACTGCAAGACAGTGACCTCCTACTCCCGGTCCAGGCTGATGAATATTAACTCTTGGATGTTTATTTGCCATAGCTATAACATCAAGACAGTTTATGTCAAGCTTATCACATATCTTAGCCAGCTCATTTGCCAATGCTATATTTACATCTCTGAAAGTATTTTCCATACATTTCGACATCTCAGCTGTCTTAGCTTCTGTCTTTATCAGCTCACCTTTTACAAAAACGCCATAAACTTTAGCTGCCATCTCTGTACATTTAGGAGTAATTCCTCCTACTATTCTATTATTATTTATAAGTTCATACAATATTTTACCAGGAAGTACACGTTCAGGGCAATGAGCCAAATACAAATCTTCCCCTATAACAAAACCTGCTTTTTCAAATAAAGGTTTTATATAATCATCGGTTGAACGTGGTGCTATTGTAGACTCTATAATTATTGTATTTCCTTTTCTGACATAAGGCAATATCTTTTCACAAGCCTGTAATACATATGTCAAATCGCAGCTAAGATACTTGTCCTCCTTATTTGGAGTAGGTACTGCTATAATAAAAGCATCTGCTTCTTCAGGTGTTAATGAAGCTTTAAAGCTTTTTTCTTTTACTGCTTTTTCAATCATTTCCTGCAATCCAGGTTCTTTTATATGTATTTTGCCGCTGTTAAGAGTATTTACTACTTCTTCTTTAACATCTACCCCCACCACTTCGCAACCATGATTTGAAAACATAGCCGCTGTTGGAAGTCCTATATAACCTAAGCCTATAATACAAAGTTTCATGATGTCACTCCCTTACAAAACCACACTCAATAAAAACCTTAAATTTTTTAAAGTTTTTAATCTATTTTTATTTTACTATATATAAGTTTTCCTTATTTTTAATCATTAATATATATTTCGGCTATTTTGTACTTTTTATTAATAGTTTTATAATTTTCTTTACTCATTCCCTCGATATGTTTTACTCTTACAATAGTTGATAAAATTATGAAATTGACATATAATGAACACAAACAATATCTTATAAAAATAACAGGAGTGATTTTATGGGTATGTATGTTAATCCAAATAATTCCGAATTTATTGAAAGTTTAAATTCAAAAATATATGTAGATAAAACAGGTTTATTAAATTATGTAAACAATGTTATAAATACCAAAGATAAATTTATTTGTTCAAGCCGCCCAAGACGTTTCGGGAAATCAATGGCTATACAAATGATGAAAGCCTATTATAGTAAAGGCTGTAATTCAAAAGAATTGTTTAAAGAATTAGAAATATATCAATCACCTGATTTTACAAAGCATTTAAATAACTATGATGTAATAGCCGTAGATATACAGTATATAAGAAGTATAGGTTTTGATATAATTGATAAAACAAAAACAAATCTTGTTAAATTCATACAAGAAAAAATAATAAACGAATTAAAAGAAGAATATACACAATTTATAAATGAAACTGAAAATTCATTAGCCAATGCAATAGAGAGTATTACAAAAGCAACAGGGCATAAATTTATAATATTTATAGATGAATGGGATTGTTTTTTTAGAAAAGACAAAAATAATACTACCTTGTTAGAAGAATATATTCGATTTCTTAGAGGTTTATTTAAAGGTACAATAGCTGATAATTGTATATCCTTAGCATATATGACCGGAATACTTCCTATAAAAAAATACAACACACAATCGGCTTTGAATAATTTTACAGAATTTACAATGCTAGGGCAAGACAACCTTGCCGAATATACAGGTTTTACAGAAGAAGAAGTTGAAAATTTATGCAATAAATATGATGTAGATTTCAATGAAATGAAGAAATGGTATGACGGATATAATGTAAAATTCAGAAATAAAATATATCATATTTATAATCCTAAATCTGTTGTAGAGGCTATAAACAGAGGAGATTTTAAAAGCTATTGGGTAAATACAGAAAGCTATGAAACATTAAAAACATATATAGAAAGTGATTTTGATGGAATAAAAGAAGATGTTGTAAAAATGTTGACAGGCAAAGAAATTGAAGTAAATACAAGAATCTTTCAAAATGATATGACCTCAATAAATTCCAAAGATGATGTATTTACATTATTAGTGCATTTAGGCTATTTAAGTTATAATATATATGAAGAAACTATAAAAATCCCTAATCAAGAAATAGCCATAGAATTTGAAAATACTATAACAGCAAGCAATTGGGGAGAAATAAGCGAAATACTTTTAAATTCCAAAAAACTTTTAAAAGCTACCATTAATATAGAGGAAGAAACAGTTGCAAAAGCCATTCACGAAACCAATTTAGCAACTACAAATATATTTAATTACAATGATGAAAATTCTTTAAGATGTGTAATACAGTTTGCATATTTCACAGCAATAAAAGATTATACAATATTACCTGAATTAAATACAGGCAGAGGTCGTGCAGATATTTTCTTTTTGCCTAGAAAACACTGCTCAAAACCCGCACTTTTAGTTGAATTAAAATTTGACAAATCATCTAATGAAGCTATTCAACAGATAAGAGAAAGAGAGTATGGTGTTGAGTTTAAAGATTTTAAAGATAATATAATTATTGTAGGTATTAATTATAATAAAGATGAAAATAAGCATACCTGCAAAATAGAGAAATATTAAAATTTAAAACATCAAATGAAGCTGTTACATTAATACTGACAAAAAATAGTCTTCGAAATTTTATTCAGTAAACATAGTCTACCATATACAATACCAATAATATTAGGGTTGTTCGTTCTTAAATATTATTCCTTATTTGAAACAACCCTTTTTGTTAAATATAGTTATAAAAATCATATAATTTTGCCAAAATTCATATTTTCTATTCTTCTCCAAAATATAAATTTACACTTAATAACGCACTAATAATCTGTATTTTATAAAGACATTCTTTATTTCTATATAATTTATCAACAACTTTCTTCAATTCCATACTAATACATTTATTTTTAATACCCAAATCATATAATTCCTTCATTTCTTTTCTTACTTCTGGAAAAATATCATACCAATAATCAAAGGGATTCATTCCCAAATTTTTATCATCTACATTATTAAATTTTCTTTCTACATTTTTTCTTATTTTTCTAAATTTTTTAATCACTTCATTATCATTAATTTTACAACCTGTTTTTTCCCAAATAAATTCAGCCGCTTCAGGATATTTTTGTAATATCCATTTTATATATATATAATGATTATACCTATATTTTAATGGAATAGAAAAACAATACTCCATAAAATCTATATCTAAAAAAACAGATGCATAAGGTAATCTTTCCCAAGTAGTACACTGACATCCCAATGTCCAATGCGAAACCCTATTGTATATAAATTCCAATTCTTCATTTTTATATATACTATTATACTTAACTAAAACTACATTATTAATTGCCCCTACAATACTACCTGAAGGTTTTTTATGATGTTCCCATAAACTAGCTAATATAGCATCTCCAATTAAGCCACCATGTATTAATCCATTATTATCTGTATTTAATATTTTCTCAAAATAGGCATTAATTGTTCCCGATACATCTATTAATCCAAAACTTCTTTTAACTTTTCGTAATATATTTGATTTCTCTATACTATTAAAATCATCTAAAGTTTTTATCAAGTGAGGAATTCTCAATTTTGCTGCTATTTGATTTGATACCTTAATATCATCTCCCTGACTTTGACCAAATGTTATTGCTAATGCAACTTTATAACCCATATCATTTGCAACCCATAAACTCATTCTTGAATCTAAGCCACCGCTCAAAAGTGCAAAGTGCTCATATCCATATTCTTTATCTTTCTCATATTCTAAAGCTACTGCTTTTCTAAATCTTTTATCTATCTCTTCAATTATTTCTTCTTCTGTCTGTTTATTATATTTAGTATTTTCAAATAGATGATAACGTTTAATTTCTACAATCTTTTTATTATTAATTCTAAGAAAAGTTCCTGGAAGAAGTTTTTTTACTTCATTAATCATTGTCATATTTCCATATACCCAACCATATGACAATATACTTTTAAACGCTTCTTCATTAAATGAATATTCTATATTTAATTGCTTCAAAGCATCAACTAACCAATTTAAATCAGAAGAAACTATAAACGATTCTCCATTTTCCCAATAAAATACTTGATGATCACCTAAATGATTTGTATAAATTAACCATTCATCTTTATCTTTTTTATAAAAAGCTCCTGAAAAAGTTCCTCTAAAATCATTGAAATAACATTCATTATCTAAACTCATTTTTTCAAGTACTTGTCCCCACTGAGAAAGTTCATATTTTTCCATCAACGATTTCTTATTTAATATAACCCCCTCTATTACAAATATATTTTTTTCTCTTTCTTCACATATCTTATCATCTATAAACTTATTACTTGTACTTTGCTTCACATTATAATCATTATATTTTAAATCTTTTTTAAAACTTTTATCTGGATAATCCATTTGACATTCTACATTTATATCTAAATTACTAATCAAAAATCCCGCCATTAATTTCACCTCTTATATTTTTTATAAAACACAAATACTAAAAACCATCGCTAAGTTTAGTAACAATTTTTAATTTTAAAATTAATTATACTTTAAACACATTGTATATATTAGCCCAATTAATATCTATCATATAATTTTTGCTTAAAAATTTCATTTAGTCTTATTGAAAAATCCTTTCCTCTCAATTATAAATTTTTATCCAAATTAATACAAGGCATCCGTAATATACTTTAAACAATGTCAAAATACCCCAATTTAATAAGGTTATTTATAATTAAAAACTGTGCTGATTTATTTCCCACTGTAATTAAAATTGTACACTCTTCTGCTTTGTAATTTAAATCCTTTAAATGTATAACAGGAACTTGAACATTAATATCTTCTGGTATTTCACACTCATCTGATACCACAAAACAATCCACAGGCAAATTATTTTTTATAGCCAAATCATAAAATCTAAGCCCATATGTACCATAACCGTAAATTATAAAGTGCTTAGCAGCTTTCCATTTTGCTAAAAGTATTTCAAAATCACTTTTAAAATTTTCACACACAAGACATGTCTGTAAATCTACTGCTTTATCAAAAAGATAAATTAATTCTTTATTTTCATATTTTTTATTAAGGATTTCACGATATAAATCCAAATGCTTTTTCTCAGGCATATAAGCCCAAGTTATTGTCAATGCTGAAAAAACATTCTCTATATATTTATATGTATCCTCTGTAATTTGAAAAGCCGCAATATTAGGGAAATTGTAAAATTTATCAGGAGCTTCCATTAAATACTTATCCGCTACAACTGTATCAAATAAAAGTTTAGTAGCATACGCATTTCTATCTTTTCCATTAATATTTAATGAAACATCATGAAGAACAACTATCGCTTCTGATGATAGATATGGTAAACACACTAAAAAATCCAACATCTCGCCTGGCAAAACGTGGGCTGTATCTATAATCAAAAAATCAATATCCCCACCCATTTGTTCAATAAATGCTGGAATAACATTTCCTGTAAATAAAGTATGTTTTACTTTTTCTGAAATATATCGTTTAGCTTCTTCAGCTACAAAACCTGCTTTTAAATTTGTATTTCTGTAATAAGTATCTCTCAAATCAACAGAATACATTTCTACTTTTTCTCCTAATAAAGACAAACAATTTAATATTACTGCACTCGTTCCACCAGCTGAAACTCCTATTTCTAATACCTTTTTAGGTTTTTTCTTTTTTAATAAACCACATAAAAAAGATTGTTCAAATTCACTCATTTCACAATATCCATTATATTGTGGAACTTTATCAAAAATTTTTAAAGGTTCCTTGTACAATTCAACATTTTTAAACATAGTATATCCTACCTTTCGTAATATTTAATCAAACTATCAACTATATAATCTATTTCTTCATTTTTTATTCCATAATACATAGGTAATCTGAGCAATCTTTCACTCTCTCTTGTAGTATATATATCTTCGCCATCAAATCTCCCAAACTTAATGCCTCCATTCGAGGAATGCAAAGGGACATAATGAAATACTGCTCCTATACCTTTTTGTTTTAAATATTCAATCAAGATTGTACGTTCTTCCAAATCTTTACCTTTAATATAAAACATATGTGAATTATGTTTACATTCCAAAGGTATGTATGGCAATTCAACCCTTTCCTTATCCTCCAATTTTTTAAGCTCACCATAATATTTTTTCCATGTTCTTAAACGATTTTCATTAATTTCCTCTGCATCTAACAGTTGTCCATATAAATATGCCGCATTAATATCACTTTGCAAATAAGATGAACCTATATCTTCCCAACTATATTTATCAACTTCTCCTCTGAAAAATCTTGCTCTGTTCGTCCCCTTTTCAAGCAAAATTTCTGCCCTTTGTATATACTTTTCGTCATTTATTACTAAAGCTCCACCTTCACCCATTGTATAATTTTTGGTTTCATGGAAACTATAACACCCTAAATCTCCTATGGTTCCTAATGCCTTTCCTTTATACTCCGACATAACTCCCTGTGCAGCATCTTCAACTATTGGAATCTCATATTTATTTGCTACTTCTTTTATCTTATCCATTTCACACGAAACACCTGCATAATGCACTACAACTATTGCCTTTGTCTTTGATGTTATTGCTTTTTCAATTAAATTTTCATCAATATTCATTGTATCAGGTCTTATATCAACAAATACACATTTTGCTCCTCTCAATACAAAAGCATTTGCAGTAGATACAAATGTATATGAAGGCATTATAACTTCATCACCTTCTTTTATATCCAGTAATATTGCTGACATATCCAGAGCAGCGGTACCAGAAGTAGTTATAAGTATTTTTTTTGCCTTAAACTTTTTTTCCATTAATTCACTACACAATTTTGCATACTTTTTATTTCCTGATATTAAACTGCTTCTTAATGTTTCTAATATGTATTCTTCATATTGAGATTTATAAATAGCTCTATTAAATGGTATCAAAATTATCACATTCTTTCATCTTTTCATTGTATATATCCATAAATAAATTTTCATTATCAAATTCAATCTCTTCCAAATTTTTTTCTGCTATTTCAAATAAAGTTTCCCATCCTTTTACAACATTCTTACAATTTAAAATTTCTTCTATTTTTTTAACATCTAAACTTAAAACATCATTAGTTACAAATTCTCGAAAACTTTGATTATCTATATCTTCAAACGTATCAGAATAAATGTCAGTACCTGCATAAATTTCCCTTAACCAATTTTTCAAGTATATCTTTTTCCCTAGATATGATAATACCTTCAAAGTTGTACCGTTGCATAAAACTTATAAAAAGTTATAAACACAAATTTTACTTTAATTCCTTCTTCTCAGAACTCTATTTCGGATATCCTACTCTAGTTTGGTATAGTTCT
>CAZQDT010000075.1:0-10230 GCA_964592005.1 uncultured Eubacteriales bacterium | reverse complement strand
AATTAAAGAAAAAAATGATAAAAACACTAATTAGAAATAAAACTTTTTATAAAGAGTTGCTGGGCTGATTTAGAAATAATTGACTTTTTAAGAAGTTTATATTAAAATAAATTTTCTTATTATGTAATAGAATATATTATGCAAAGGAGATTTTTGACTACTATGGAAAAGGGTATAACTGAAGAAATGCTTGAAAAAGAAAGACTTGAAAAAACATTGAAAGTAGTAAAAGAACGACTTAAAGAAGTTTCGGCTATAAAAGAAGGGGGGCGTTCAGAGGTAATATCACAAAGACGTGAATTTATGAAAAATACTACAAGTGTTATCTATGATTTCGATGATGTTATAGAACTCAATACTTTAAATCAATTTGTAAATGAACAGGAAAGAAATTATGGGGAAGCATTAAGAAAATATAATATTTTACAAAAATTACAAAATTCACCTTATTTTGCGAGGATTGATTTTCAAGAAAATGGTGATGATTATATCGAAAATATTTATATCGGGATAGCTTCAATCTATGATGAAGAAACCTATGAAAGTTATATATATGACTGGAGAGCACCGATTTCTTCTATGTTTTATGATTATGATTTAGGAAAAGCACAGTATAAATCTCCAATGGGTATAGTAGAAGGAAAAATTACCCTTAAAAGGCAATATAAAATAGAAGATGGAAAACTTTAGTATATGTTTGACTCAGATATAAAGATAGATGATGAAATACTTCAGCAGGTTTTATCTTCTAATACTGATACAAAACTTAAAGTAATTGTAAGCAGTATACAGAAACAACAAAATCAAGCTATACGATACACGCAAAAACCTAATCTTGTAGTGCTTGGACCGGCTGGAAGTGGTAAAACTTCAGTTGGACTTCATAGAATGGCATATTTATTATACAATTTTAGGGAAAAATTGAAATCTGAAGATATATTGGTTATTTCAAACAATAATATATATAACTCTTACATTGCAAATATAATACCGGAATTGGGAGAAGCAGATATAAATCGTGTTACCTTTATGGATTTGATACAGAAATTTGTTCCTCAAAATTTTACAGTGTTTGATTATTATGAACAATCAGAATATTATATAAATTCTGATAAAAAGGATGTGCGAATGAAAGCAATTAAAATTAAAAATTCTATTGAATTTTTAGAATATATTAAAAAATATTTTGCAACATACAAAGGAGAATTTTGCGATATAAAGTATAAGGAAATAATAATATGTACGAAAGAAGAATTGGAAAATCGTTTTGATTTTACAGATAATCCTAATAATTTTGCATTTTCTTTGTTGGTGAATCGTGTATATAGTTATATAGATGCAAAAGTTTCTGATTTTTTTGAAGAGAATAAAGATAGTATTAAATCAGAAATAATTAAAAATAATGAAGGTATAGCTGATGATGATTATATAAATAGTATTTATAATAGTACATTAGAAAGTACAAAGGCAAATAATAGAAATAAATTTAAAAATGTATGTAATTTAAATTCAATTAATATTTATAAGTCTGTTCTTTCGGGATTTTTGAAGGAAAATAAAGAAGATAAAGTTATTTATGATTTTACTTTTGATAAAATAGCTCAAAATAAATTATTATTTGAAGATTTATTGGTAATTACCTGTATAAAACTTTTTTTAGGCGAAGTAAAAAATATTAATACAATAAAACAGGTGCTTTTAGATGAAGCACAGGATTTCAATATTTTACAGCATTTTATAATAAAGACTATTTTAAATGGAAGCAAATTTACAATACTTGCTGATATAAATCAGGGTATTTTTTCTAGTATAAATATTTCTGATAAGTCAGATTTTATTTCAATATATGGTGAAGAAAGTACTGATATCATAAAGCTTAATAAAAGTTATCGTTCAACTCAACAAATAAATGAACTTGCAGTAAAATTATTAGATAAAAATGATATTGAATATTTTAATAGAGAGGGAAAAATTCCTCAAATAATTGTTACTGACAATAAAATTGAACAAATAAAACAAATAATTAATGATAACAACTTGGCAAATGAAAATTCTGGATGTATAATTACTAAGACAATAGGAGAAGCTAAAGAAATTTATGAAGAACTTAAAAAAGATTTTAGGCTTTCTCTTATAGTTAGTCCAGATGATGTACTTTTATCAGGATGGGTAGTTATGCCGGTTATTCTATCAAAAGGTTTGGAATTTGATAATGTAATAGTTTCAAATGCTTCACAAAAAGAATTTAATACTTCTGAAGATAGAAGAATATTATATCTTATGTGTACAAGAGCATTACATCAGCTTTATATTGTAGCAGAAGAAGGACTTACAAAATTTTTAGAATAGGGGGAGAATAATGCTGACACGTGAGCAAAATATATTTTTAGCTAAAAAAAGTTTTGTTGAATTAGTATATAATACAGCATATATAGAGGGTTGTAATATTACATTTCCTCAAACACAAACTATTATTGATGGAGCAGTTGTAAATGGAGTAACAGTAGATGATATTCAGACAGTACTTAATTTGAGAGATGCGTGGAGATATTGTATTAGAACCATAGATAATCCTTTTGATTTAGAATATGTTTGTAAAATTAATGAATTTGTTTCACGTAATGAGAGTTTACAGTGGGGAACTTTAAGAAATGGTAAGGTTAGTGTAGGAGATTATATTCCATCTATACCCATAAAAGAAGATGTTTTGAAAAAATTTGAAGAAATCAATAATATTATAAATCCTATTGAAAAGGCATTAGAATATTTTGCATATAATTGCAAACAACAATTGTTTTGGGACGGAAATAAAAGGACTTCAACTATTGCAGCGAATAAAATATTAATTCAAGCAGGAGAAGGAATTTTAACAATAGGAAAAGAAAATGCAGAAGAATTTAATTATACTTTAAGCAATTGGTATTTAAAAGATGAATTAGAATCATTAAAAAATTGTTTAAGAAAGAGTATTAAAACTTTAGAGTTTAATTAAAAGGGGGAAAATGAATGAAAAAGATTTTACCAATGGCAGGATTAATAATATTATTATTAATGTCTGCTGCGGCGTGTTCTAATAACACAAACAATAATCAAGAGGGGGTATCAAATGTGACTGTAAACGGAACGGAAATTACTGCCAATACACAAATAGAAGCGATTGTGAGTGCTGAGATTGAAGGACCCGTATCTATGAAAATAGGAGCTGATGCTGATACAGCTGCAGCAAATGAATATTCAGTAAAGCTTATAGGAGAAAATGGAACTATAATAACAGCTTCAAACTTGGACAAACAAGTAAAAGATTTCAATATTTCTTGGGAAATAGATGGATTTAAGACAGAAAATGACATCGCAGAAAATTCTTATTGTGATTATTATGGTTCATTTGAATCAAAGAATACAAGTGATGTAAAAGCAGTTTTTAATTTAAGAAAAAATGTATCAATGAATTTCTTTGGAAAGATGACAGCAACCATTACATATAATGGACAGCAGATAACAGTTTATAAATATGTGACAGCTATCAATAATACTGATATACCGGATAATCAGATATTGCCGGAGGGAGGATTTGTTTCAGATTTTAATGAATATCCTAATTCAATGATAGGTTACAAATCGGCTGATGACAGTGAAAAGATATTTGGCGGCTGGAGTATGACAGGTACTGATGAAGAAAAAATGGCAGTGCTTGAAAGCGATAAAGATGGTAAATTTGTGAAAGTGACAGCAATAACAGCTAATAAATCACATATGTTTGTAAATAAAATAGATACCCCATCTTCTCAAGTTATTTTTGAACAGGAAATAAGATTTAATGATGCAGATGCTGTAATTAGTTTTAAAGATGAACAAAATACAGCAGCAGTAATTGAATATAATGGTTCAACTATCACTTTAAACGGTAATCCTATTGACAATAATGGTAATAGTGTAGAATATAAAACCAATACATGGTATAAAATAGTTTTTTCGGCTGATAAAACAACAGAAAAAGCATTTGCAAAAGTTTATGATTTAAATGGAAAATTATTAGGTGAATTAAATGATGTTAAATGGGTAAATTCCTGTTCTCCTATTTACTATGCAATAGGTATGAGTGATAAAAGTACAGGTTCAGTAGATTTTAATAATTATAAAGTATATTATCCTAAAGCAGATGAAAATAAATATTCTTTGATAGCTAAAGATAATTCACTCTCAATTTCTGGCAATAAAACCACAGAAATTACAGCAGATTTAAAAACTGAAAAAGGTTATAACATAACGGGTAAAGCTATTTGGACAGTTGTTGAGGATAATATGAAAAATGAAATTACAATTGTTGCTGACAATTCTAATTCTCATAAAGCAGTTGTTACAATTTCTGACAAAGTCCCATCTGGAACAGCTACTATTCAGGTAAATATAGGCGGATATGTAAAGACAGTCAAACTCAATATAACAGGGACAGGAAATAGTGCATCTACTTCAAATACAGACAATCCTACATTTTTGGTAACAGATGTGATGTCATTTAATTTTGGTGCAAATTCAAAAATTTCAGGTTATATAAATATTACTCCTGAAAGTGCTTATACAGAAGAAAAAGGTTATGGTATTACTGGAACTCCAGTGGCAGGAGGTACAGCATCTAATGATGTTAATTCTGATTATCTTGAAGGTAAAATGGCATTTGTAGCAAAGGTAGAACCTGCTAAACTTTATAAAGTAGAAATTACATATCAAGGAGAATTGAAAGCAGAACCGGTCAATTCAGAACTTACAGCATATACACTGGGTTCACAGAACACTCTTAAAAAAGCAGAATATATAGTTCCAGTAATGGACGAAACACTTGAACTTTCAATAGCTTCTTATAAAGATAATGATACAACTATAACACCTCAGATTGCTTCAGTGGTAATTACAGAACAAGCTGAAAAAGAAGCAAGCGAAAAACCTTCATATTTTGCAATAGGGGACTCTACATTGTCAAATAATGGTTCTTGGGCATATTATATTACACACAATACTTCTGAATTTTCTGATTTATATAAACTTGTAAATTTTGAATCAAGAGGCAGAGGTGGTTCTAGTCTTCAGAAATATTATGTAAATGGAGATTTTAGAAATGTTTTGCTTAGTATAAAACCAGGAGATATAGTAAGTCTTGGAAATATGGGAACGAATGGTGGAGTAACTTCAAAATATATAGAAAACTTTAACTATTATCTTGATTGTTTTGAAGCATTGGGAGCAAAAGTTATAATAAACTCCTATACACCTCATGGAGCGGTAGGAAAATATGCAAAATATTATAATACTGAAACTCAGGTGTTTACAAGTTATAGAACAGACAAATATGACCAGATCGCACGCCAGATAGCAGAAGAAAGAAGTAAAAATGACCCTAATTATCTTGGATTTGTAGATATAGGAATGTTGGCAGATGCAGCTTTCAATGCGTATGTAGATGATTATGTATCAAATTCATATGAGTCACGTGATGCAGCAGGTCAGGCTATTATAGCTTGTTTTAAGGACCATAATCATTACTCAGGACTTGCAAGTGAGCTTATTGATAAAGGTTACACAAGTGCTGATGGAAAAATAGATGCAGATGGTACAGTTGACAGAATTATAGAAGTAATTACACCATATATCAATGAATTGAAAAATAAATAGGCTGGGGGATTTTGTATGTTATTTGTATATGCAAAAGTAGTAATACCTACAATAAATCAAGAAAATTTCAAAAAATTGGCAAATGCTTTGGTAGAAAATACACGTAAAGAAACTGGTTGCATAAGTTATAATCTTTGTGAAGTAGATGGAGTTAAAAATATGTTTGCATTTGCTGAAAAATGGGAAGATAAAACGACACTAGATGCCCATTTAAATGGTGAAGTCTTTAAGGAAATAATAGGTAAAATAGGGACTTTAGCAAGTTCAGAGCTCGAAGTAAATATACATAATATAATATAATTCAAGCAATGAGAAGTGTAAATTGAAATTTTATATAATGACTGTTGAAAGCTTGCTTTCATAAAGGCATTATTTAAAATTTTAATTTATAGGGCAAATGCCCTATACTCATATTTTTGTATAAAAATACACATAATTTAACAAAAATATGAGTAACACTTTTAAATATGAAAAAGTGCTGTATTTTCGATTAAGAAAAAGCAGCACTTTTTATTATCTTTCTTTTGGAGGTCTTGTTCCATAATACTGATAGTAGTCAGTTTTAATTCGTCCATTAAAAAGCTTACGTTTATTATCAGCTTTTTTACCATATAATTTTTCAAAATTTTCATCAGAAGTAATGGCATATAATGACCATGTAGGCTGATTTCTAAAAATTTTTCCCAATGTTTTTGAAATTTTTTGTACCAAAGGATAATCTCCAATTCTTTCTCCGTATGGCGGATTGCAGATAACAACGCCATATTCCTGCGAAACATCAACATCTTCAAAACTTTTTACTGAAAATTCAATACAATCATCTACACCAGCTTTTTCTGCATTGGCTTTAGCTATTTCTATAGCATTAGGGTCGATATCAGAACCATAAATTTTAGGTACAATGTCATTATTTATAGCTTCATATGCTGCTTTTCTTTCAGCTTTCCATAGTTCAGCAGGTACTCTTTCCCATTCTTCAGAAGCAAAGGTACGATAAAGTCCCGGAGCAATATTTTTAGCAATTAAAGCTGCCTCTATCGGAATAGTTCCTGAACCACAGAAAGGGTCTACCAATATACGATTTTTTCTCCAATAACTTAATTCAATCATAGCGGCTGCTAAAGTTTCTTTTAAAGGTGCTTCAACAGAGTTTTCACGATAACCTCTTTTATGAAGTCCTGAACCTGAAGTATCAATAGTAATAGTGGCAATATCCTTTAAAAGTGCTACTTGAATAATATATTTAGCCCCTGTTTTTTCAAACCATTCTATGTCATCATATTTTTGTTTGAGTTTTTCAACAACAGCTTTTTCGACAATACGCTGGCAGTCAGGAACACTGAAAAGTTGAGATTTTACGGATTTACCAGTAACAATAAAATTTCCGTCTTTTGGAATCCAATCTCCCCAAGGCAAAGCCTTAGTTTTTTCAAAAAGCTGTTCAAAACTTAGAGCTTCAAATTCTCCCATTTTAAGAAGTATTCTATCAGCACATCTGAACCAAATATTGGCTTTTGGAATGGCACTTTCATATCCAGTAAATTCTACTTTACCGTCAGAAGCCTTAATATTTTCAAAGCCTAAACGCATAGCTTCTCTTTTTACTACGGCTTCAAGACCGAAAGTAGTAGTAGCAATTAAATTTATCATTTTAATTCTCCTTTTAAATGTAATTTTTGTAAATTTAAGTATTTAGTGATGTATTGATTTCTGAAAAATCAATGTATAAATCTTCATAAATATTTACTTTAATAATAGAGTCAAAATTATGAGAAATACCAACTCTATCGCCTTCAAAGTAATTAACAGTTATTGTTTTGTTTATAGGATTTACTATCCAGTATTCACGTACACCATATTTTTGATAATAATAAGCTTTTTTTATATAATCATGAGAGGAATTGTTTGGAGATATTATTTCAATAATAAAATCAGGTGCACCATTACAACGTTTTCCATCTAATTTATTTTTATCACATACAATCATAATATCAGGTTGTACAATAGTAAGTGGATTATCGGATAATTTTACATCAAATGGAGCAGGCAAAACTTTACAATTACCTTGTTTCTGTTTTATATAAAGATTAATCAAGGTTGCGAGTTCTAATAATAAGGTTTGATGTACCTCTGATGGACTAGCCATATAATAAATTTCATTATCAAAAATTTCAGCTTTTACATCTTCGGGTAAAGATTCATATTGTTCTAATGTTGTAATTTCTTTTTGTGAATGAATTGCCAGCATATATACACCATCTTTCTTTTCGGTAATTTTTTATCATTTCTATACATTAATTATACTTATGAAAGTAAAATTTTCAAGAAAATTATATTTCAACTTTAATAAAATCAGTAGCTGCTTCATCAAAACCGGTAATATCATGTAAATATCTTTCTGGTGTTCTGAGATTTGTCCAGCCAAATTGAGCCATAACTTTTTTAATATCTGCACCATTGGCAAGTGACATAGAGGCACTTGTATGTCTGAACCAGTGAGGTGTTATTTTATTTTCCAAACCGGCAAGTTCGCCTGCTTGAGCCAAAAACTTACGTATGTACCAATGCGTAAGAGCTTCACCATAGCAATTCATAAAAAGAGGAGAATTATCATTATTGTTGAATTTAACACTCATATTTAAGCTCGTTCTGTAATCTGCAATATAAAGCCACAGTTCTTTTCGTATTTTTATACTTCTCCAATTTCCTCCCTTTCCCTTTATTCTTATACCAACACGATTTTTAGGGTCTATAAAAAAGTCATTCCATTTTATGGAACAAAGTTCTGAAATTCTCATTCCAGTATATAGAAGCATTGAAACTATCAAAAAATTTCTTTTTTGCAAAATTTCGTTTTCGCTTAATTTTTTTACTGCTCGCATAAAATATGTAATTTCTTCATTATTTAAAAATTTACTGCTGTTTCGGTTATCATATTTCGGTTTAGAAATTACTACAAAAGGATTAAATTTAAAGTATCCGATTTTTTGTCCAAAGGTATACATTGAACTTAAAGTATTAAGTCTGTTTACTATTGTAGCAGGGGAGAGGGTTTTACCATTATCTTTTATATATGAAGAAATAGCATTTTTATAATTATTTACTGCTACTACATCAGCCTCTCTAAGTTCATATATATTTTGTGTTTGCAGATATGCTTGAAATTCTGTCACTGTCCTTCGATAAGTTTTTTGTGTTGTAGTCGCTTTTTGATTTAAAAAAATTTCAATAAATTTTTCATCGTCATAGATTTTTGCTTTATTTGATAATTCGTAATCTGTATAATTTGTTATTTGATTTTTCATAATATCAATCCTTTCTGCAATTTTAATAGATTTTGAGTTTTTCATATTTTAAAATATTTTAAAAACAAGAACTTCAATTTCTTTAATTTAATATATTTGATATTTTAAGGTATATCAAATATGTTAATTGTTTCTTACAAAAATTTTTACAAATTATAGTCACTTTTTTGTTTCGCAAACTATAATCTTTTTAAATATAGTATTTTCTTTAAATAGATTTTTATATTTGTTATAAATATTGTATCATATTATTTATTTTAAAATATTTTAAAAGTACGAAAATAAGGTACAGAAAATCTTAACTTTATTGTACCACATTTTTTAAAATTTTTATAGATATATTTAAAATTTATTTTAATAAATTTATTGACCTTCAAAATATTTTGTGATATTCTTTAGTTACTAAAAATATTTTAAAAATGGAGGAATTTATATGGGAGAAACAAAATTTTGTACATATCACAAATGTGAGCACCCAATTGAAGACTTTGGAAAAGATAGTCGTTCTAAAGATGGATATAGAAATATTTGCAAAGAAGCTTTTAATTTATTATATAATTCTAATAAAAAAAGTGGGGCAGCAGCTTCATCAGAACAGGTTGAAAAATTTTTTAAGACAGAATATCCTCTTTTGTACAAAGCTATACAGATAAAAGCTATACGAGAAGATAAAGACTTTATAGAAATTCTTACAAGTAGTATAAAAATAGAAGACGAAATTCTGGATTTTGTAAATAAACATTCCTAAATAGAAGATATATATATATTAAAAACTTCCTTGAAAAATAGGAGTTTTTTTATTTTTAAACTTTTAATAAATTAAATTTTGCCTAAAAGCCGATTTATTCAGGTCTTTTAAAGATAAATATTATATAAGTTTACATAATGTTGTTATTGTAAACTTATATAGCTGAAAAATTATAAATATTTGTGGCTTTAGCAAAACTTTTGCTGCATTTAATATTAAATTATATATTTATATATTTTTGTGGAATAATTCTACATTTTTAACATAAAATTTTAAATAAGCATAAAAGAAAGGGTTATAAGTTTACATAATATAATTATCGTAAACTTATAACCCTTATTTGAAAATAAGGATTTTTTTAACAATGGAATTTTTTGTATTAATTTATATGAGTTACATAATCATCACTTAAATGACCATAAATGCTTAAACTGTATAAACCTGCCAAACCTATTACAGCATATATTATTCTACTTATCCAGCTTGCACTTCCTCCGAAAATTGCAGCTA
>CAZQDT010000074.1:0-10269 GCA_964592005.1 uncultured Eubacteriales bacterium | reverse complement strand
AAGCTGGTGGTCCGGCGAATGTAAAAGGTGCTGTTGTAAAATTAAATTAAGGAGTGATATTATGGGCTGGGCATTTCCTATAAGTGTAGATTCAAGGACAGGTAAGATAAAAACTACTAATTTGTCAGAAGATATAAAACAATCTATAATTATTCTCCTTAATACGACAAAGGGAGAACGATTAAAACATTCCAGCTATGGTACTGATTTGAATAGATTTGTTTTTGAACCGATATCATATAGTCTTATTAGAGAAATAAAGGAAGAAATCAACTCTTCTTTGAATTATTGGGAAAAAAGGATTAAAAATGTAGAAGTAAATGTGCTTAATGATGTAGAAGAAGAAACACAGCTTCTTATAAATATAACTTATGATATAAAAGAAACTGGAGAACGTGAAGAGATTAATTATGAATATAATTTGTTGAGTGAAATAACTTGATAAAAATTATACTTATTAGATATAAAAAATTAAAAGAAAAGAAGTGATTGTATGAATGTGCCTGTAATTGATAAAAGAAATAGAGAAAAAATATATAATCAGGTTTTGGAGCTGGCAAAACAATATGTGCCGGAATGGGCTGTTTCGGAGGAGGAAGAAGATGTGGGAGTTATTCTTTCGCATATTTTTTCAAATATGTTTGCAGATACCATACAACGCTTCAATAAAATGCCTTACAAAAATTATATATATTTTTTAAATTTGCTTGGGGCAGATATTTTACCTGCTATATCTTCAAGAGGGTATATAACGGTAGAACTTACAGATACAGTAAAAAATGGTGTAAAAATAAAAAAAGGTACACATGTTTATGGTCTGTCTGAAGATGGAGATAGAGTTTTATTTGAACTAAAAGATGATATGACTGCAATTTATAATAAAGTAGAAGATATATATTGTAAAAGTGGAAATATTATAGTAAAACCTGAGATGTTTGATGAAAATGGAGAAAGAAAAAGTTTTAAGTTGTTTAATTTTTATGAAGAAGAAAATTTACAGAGAAACAGATTAATATTTTGCAATAATGATGTGTTGAATGTAATTAATCTTTCAGAAATAACTTTGACAATAATAAATAATGAAAGACCTTATGTTGAAAATAAACTTGCAGAAATTTTAGCAAATGGCAACAAAGCTTTTTGGGAATATCTTACATCTGAAGGTTGGATGAGGATAGAAGAAGTAAGAAATGTTGGAAATAATATTAATATTACAATAGATAAAGGTATTCCACAAGTCGAGTACAATGGAGTAACTAGCAGATGGTTAAGTTGTAATATTGTAGATGACAGGGATATTTCAGAAATGGCTTTTACTGAACTTAGAATTTCTTCCAGAAGTGTGTCAATAGTACCAGAGAGTATGTATTATAATGATTTAGCTTTGACTAAAGAAAATTTTTTACCTTTTGGAGATAAATTCAGTAGTTATGATGATTTTTATATAAACAGCACAGAGGTATTTACTAAAAAAGGTGCAGTGGTAAGTTTAGAATTTATTATGGATTTAGGTAAGAGTGAAATAGAGCAGGAAGTGAATTTGGTTCAAAATAACAAAAAATGGAAACCTATATTATCTCAAAAAGAAGTGCAAGAGCCGAAGAAAAAAGATATAAATTTAGAAAGAGTTATTTGGGAATATTGGAATGGAAATGGCTGGGCAAGACTTTTTGAAGAGAATATGTATGAAGATATATTTTATATAAGTGAAAAAAAGGCAGTTAAGATGAATTTTATTTGTCCAGAGGATATTGATTATACATATATTGGAGCAAATTATGGCTTATGGATAAGAGCAAGAGTATTGAAAATAAAAAATGCTTTTGTACCAGATGGCTGTTATAATTATCCTATAATAGAGAAGATATCTTTGAGTTATTCTTATAGGGAAAATAAAAAAGGTACGGAAGCTATTTTTATAGAAAAAGATATGAAAACGGAGTTTGTAAAAGAAAACAAAGAGATAGAAATTTGTTCAAAACAGTCAGAAGATGGACCTATTGCATATATGGCTTTATCAAATATGATAGAGTCAGGACCTATCAAAGTATATTTTCAAAAAGAAGGAAAAGAGCTGGAAGAAGTTCCTATGCTAAGATGGGAATATTGGGGAAAAGAAAACGGGGTTTCAAAATGGATTGAATTAAAGCTTATGGACGAAACAAACTGTCTGAAAAAAAGCGGTTTAATAACATTTGTGAGTAAAGACAATTTTGAAAAGCTCAATCTTTTCGGAAAAGAAAAATATTGGATAAGATTGGTGAATTTAGATAAAAAATACATTGAAAAAGATGTTGATTTACCTTGCTTAAAGGGCATATATTTTAATACGGTAAAGATTGTTCAGCAGGAAACTATGGAAACAGAATATTTTTCAATAGATATTGAACAGCAGAATAAAATATGTGAGCTTATAGGTAAAAATATTATACAGGCTGATGTATGGGTGAATGAAGCAGATAGTTATATAGCAGATGATATGTATGGTAAAAAATTTTCAGATGGTAATATAATTGAAACAGATGAACAGGGTAAAATTATAAAGTATTGGGTGAAATGGACTGAAATAGAGGATATAAAACAGGCTAATGCAGAAGACAGAGTATATATGCTTGAAAAAAATAAGGGTAAGGTATTGTTTGGAGATGGTAAAAATGGCAAAATTCCTAATTCATCAGAAGAAGAAACAATAAAGATAGAGTACTGCATTGGAATGGGAGAAAAGGGAAATTTCAACATAAATTCAATAGAGGGTTTTGCTGATTCGGTACCATTTGTAAATAAAGTATATAATATTGAGCCTATTGCTGGAGGCTGTGATGCCGAAAGAGTAGAAGAAGCAGTAAAAAGAGCCTCTAAGTTGGTTAAACATCAGAATAGAATAGTTTCTAAAGAGGACTATGATAAAACAATCTGATAGAAATATTGTAAGAGTTAAAACGGCAGTAAATGTGAGTGCAGACGGAAAATATAATAAAGGAAATGTTACGATTGTAATTTTGCCTAAATGTATAAATAGTGCAGGAGATTATTTTGAATATATAAGGCAGAATATTTTACAGCAATTATATAAAAAAGCACCTGCGGTTTTAATTAATAGCAGTAAATTACAGATTAGGGAAGTTCAGTATATAGAATTTTCAGTTTCGGTCAAAGCTGTTGTTGAGAATTATAATGATTATCAGGAAGTATATGATGAAGTAGAAAAAAGACTTGAAAAGTTTTTTAATCCAATAACAGGAAATACGGATTTAAAAGGATTTGAAATAGGAGAATTGCCTACAAAAGTAAAGATATATAATTTTTTGAAAAGTATAAATAAAATAAAAGATATACAAAGTTTAAATATAGAATGTTATGAAGTAGAAAAAGAGCAGAAAAAAGAAATTGATTTTTATAAAGCATTGGAATTACCATATGCAGTAGCAATTAATGGAGTACATAATATAGAAATAGAAATAATATAAATTTTGCAGAGTGGAGTTGAGAATATGTTGCCTTTTCCTAATTTGAATGACCAGACATTTGAAGATATTGTTTCGGTTGCAATCAATCAAATAAAAAAATATGGAAATGTATGGGAAGATGTTGATATACATGACCCGGGAATTACACTTATAGAACTTTTGGCATATTTAAAAGAAAATCAGCAGGCACATATAAATAATGTAGGTGTAAAAAGTTTTTATAAATTTGTTGAATTATTAGGAATTGAGCCATGTACTCCAAAACCTGCATTGACATATGTTAGCTTTAATTCTTTAAAAGATGAAATAATTCCTAAAGGAACAAAGCTTAAAGCATATGATTTAATATTTGAAACAACAGAAAGGCTTAAAGTGCTGGATAATTCGATAATAGCTTTAGCAAATAAAGGTTTAAAAGGTATTGAATATGAAGATTATAATTCAGATGATAATAGCAGAATTATAGATATATTTTCAGAAAAACTTTTAGAAAAATCTGAGTTCTATATTGAATTTGCGAAGGTTTTACCTTCAAATGAAAAAATAAATTTATTTATAAATTTATATGAAAATTCAAAAATTAAAAGAAATCCAGTAACAGTACCAGAAGAATTTGAACCTATATCTGATATAGTGTGGGAATACTATGGACTTGAAAATGACATTTTGGGCTGGCATAACATAGAAATTTGTAAAGATGATACATATAATTTTATTTTTTCAGGACAGATTTGTTTTAAAATTGCAGGAAATCATAAAAAATATGAAGAAAAAAGCTTGATAAGAGTGAAGGTACTAAGATATGGTTATGAAAGTGTTCCTAAGATAAAAAACATTATACTAAATACAGCAGAGTTAAAACAGCAGGATACCAAATGTAAAACAATAGAATTTTCTCTGGAAGATTTTGAAAAAAATTATATGGTATTTGACGATTATTTGGCATTAGAGGATAAGTACGATTTGTATATAAAAACAAAAGATGGTTGGAAGAAAGCAGAAGAATTAAAAATTTTATATATGATAAAGGAAGAAAATGAAAAATATTTTAGACTGGGTACTTCGAGTAGAAATGAAGTTTTTAAAATTTTAGAGGATTTTAAAAAAGAAGAAATTGTATTAAAGCTGGTTTTATATGAAAAAGAATTTTATAATAGGAAAATATTGGGTTCTAGTAATGGGATGTCTAGTCAAATTTTTCAACTTAATGAAAAAGAAAATAATATAATATATAATTTATTTGATATAATGGTTTCTAAAAATAATGTTTGGGAAAAATGGAATAAAGTGAATACTTTAGATAGTGAAGATGTAAAAAGTAAAAGTTATATGTTGGATTGTGGAAAAAATAACATTAAATTTGGAGATAATGTATTTGGAAGAGTTCCTTCTATCGGTAAAGATAATATGATTATAGTGTCGTGCACTATGACAAAAGGAAGTAAAGGAAATATTAAGGATAATATTATAGAGGGTTTTGTGAAAGAAGAAAAATTTGAGAGTATAAAAGTTACACAATTTACAAAAGCATCAGGAGGAGTAGACCAAGAAACCCCAGAACAGGTGAAAAAAAGGGCAGCAAGAGCCATATATAATGAAGAAAGAGCTGTTACAGTAGAAGATTATGAAAAAATTGCTAAGTCTTCACAGGGATTGAAAATAGAAAATGTTTCAGTAATACCACTATATAAACCAGATTTAGAAAATTTTCCGACTATCAAAGAAGAAAATACAGTAACAGTCGTAGTAGAGCCTTATAGAAATAATATAACTAAGTTTGACAGCAGTGCATATATAAAAAATGTAACAAAGACTTTAAATAAAGCAAAACTTTTGACTACTAAATTGTATGTTATAACACCTAAATATTTAGGACTTGAAGTATATGGAGAGGTTATACTTAAATCTAATTATAACAATGGCTATGATATTATAGATGAAGTTTTAAGGGAATATATAAATAATACTCAAAAAAATAAATTAGGCTCTAATATTTATTATGGAGATATATGTTCATTGATAGAAATGCAAGAATGCGTAGAAAATATAAAATATCTTAAACTTGAAATTCCTAGACTTGTGGAAAAAAACAGTCTAGGAGATTTAAAAGTACCACCACATACAAGGATTTATTTGAAAAGCAATAACATTATTACATATAATAAAAGATAAATATTTAGCTTGAAAAGAGGTGTAAAAATTGAATTTTACATTTAATGATGAATTTTGGGAACAGGGGTTTAAATATGGCTGTGAATATACTGAAGAAAATGGCTTGAGTATAAGTAGGGACAATGCTATGTTAAAAGGTACAAATAATACAATAAAAACAATTTATATTTCTAAATCTTTAGATAGCTGTCAGATTGAAATGATTTGGAATAGGATTAAAATTGATTTGGAGTTGCCTGAGGATAGTATGGTTTCGCTGTCATATTTTACAAGTGATGAAATGTACGTAAAATATAATGATGAAGTTATATTTTTAGATGAATATATAAATGATACAAAAATATCAGTAGTAGACAAGCTAAGTTTTTTAGATGGTTTTTGGATACAGGAGATAAAAAATCCTAAAGATATATTTCTTTCAAGGGCAAAAGGAAGATATATGTGGTTTAAAATAGAAATGGTTTTAAGAAATAAAAATTTTCCAAAGGTTAAAGGTTTAAAGATAGAATTTGGGCAGGAAAGTTTTATAAGCTATTTACCTGATTTTTATAGTAATAATCAAGAAAATTCGGATTTTTTGAAGCGATTTTTGGGAATATATCAAAATATGATTTTAGATTTGCAAGAAGAAATAAATAATGTGTCAAAGTATATGGATTCAGATTATGTAGATAAGGATTTTTTGCAATGGCTTTCAGAGTGGTCAGCCATAGATGATACATATATATGGACAGAGGGAAAATTAAGAAAATTTGTAAAAAAAAGTTTTTCACTTTACAAATTGAAAGGGACTAAAGAGGGATTAAAACAGATAATAGAATTATATACAAATACAGTTCCGATTATAGTTGAAACATATGAAGTAATGGAATGTTATGATAAGAATGAATATATAGAGCAGTATCAAAAACTTTATGGTGAAGACAAATATTCTTTTACAATATTTATACAGGAGCAATTTGTAAATTCAAATCAAAAGCTTTCTGGACTAAAAAAGATTGTTGAAATGTATAAACCGGCACATACGATTGCAAATATAGCAGTATTAAAACCATTTATGAATTTGGGTCAACATATTTATCTGGGTATTAACAGTGATATATCTCAAAATTCAGCACTTAAGCTAGATGAAAATGCAATGATACCGTTTAATACAGCTATTTTAAGTTAGGAGGAATTTAGAATGAATAATAAAAAATATTATCCTTTTGAAAGAAATAATTATTTTTATGGTAAACTATTGTCAGCAAGGGATTTTCAAGATGAACAGAAGTATGTTAATGATAAAAGAAGAATTAACAATTTTTTAACAGTCGGAGCAGGGGTGGTCTGTGGATTAAATACAATTATGGTAGATGAAAAGACAGTGTCAGTTGAGCAGGGAATGGCACTTGATTATTTGGGAAGGGAGATTATAGTTCCTGAATCAGTTACTAAAAAATTAAATGTAATAGATGGATTTGAAGAAATTACTGATTTTGACAATATATATTTGTGCATAGAATACTTGGAAAAAGGGATAGAAAAAGCACACTCAATAGCAAGTGAAAGTGAAGAAAGTAAAACTGATTACAACAGGGTAGATGAAAGTTACAGATTATTTTTAACCGATAGTGCTGAAGATGAAGAAAATTTATCATTGAATAGATTTAAATCAAATAAAAAGATAATTTATAATAAAGATGGAATAAGGATAAGCCAAACAATACCTAAGTATGTAAATTCAGGGCAGGAAATAGAGATAACAATAAAAATAGAAAAAATAAATCTTCCAAGAATTTTAGAGGTGGATTATACAATATTTTCAGAATATATAAAAACACAAGATGGCAGTAATAGCCTTAGAATTTATTATAAAGATGAGGATATAACAGCTTATAAAACAGTAGAATTGAAATACAGGGTAAAGGTAGGAAATGCTAAAAAGACAAAGGCTAAACTGAATTTAGAAAAAACTAAATCCAGAATTTCAGCAGGTTCAGTAAATTACAGTTTTGATAGCGATATAACATATGAAATGGAAATAATAGAAGAAAATGTGAATGAATATATTATAAATAATTATATGAAACAACATTTTGACGATGTACTTAATGTTGGTGACAAGGCAGTAATATATCTTTCAAAATTCAGACTTATAAAGAAAGAAAAAGAATATTATATTGAAGATTTTGAAGCAATGCCTTTTAAACAGTTTGTAATAAGCAATTCAATGTTGTATATGCTTATGAATAATACAGTAGATAGTAAAGCTGAGAAAAATTTTAGTGACATTTATAGTGAAGCAGCAATTACAATGGAGGAAATTTCAGAAAAATCTCACATCAAAACTTTTAGTTGTGGAGAAGAAATAATAGAAATAGATTTACACTCAAAAAACAAATCATATATTAGCGAAGAACTGGCACATGGATTAGGTAAAGGCAATGTACTTATAAATGTAGCAGTAGAAGATGCTATTGACAAAGAGAGTACATATGAATTGAATAAAAATGTATTTGGAGATTTAGACGTATTTGAAAAGAGTGCATATGAATTAAAGCTTCCTCGATTGAGTACAGGAGTAATATCATATACAGATAAAGGAACTTTTAGGATAGGCATAAAGTTTTTTGAAGATGCAAAGGTGACAAATGTTAAAATCAAGTGGTGGGCATATAAGAAGGATATTAAAGAAGATTTTGATTTTGCAGATATTAACAGTGTAATGGTAAAAATAGAGCCTAATACAGTTAATGTTGCACCTAGAGAAAAATATAAATTTGAAGCAGTTGTTTTAGGTACAGATACACAGGAATGCAGATGGTCAGTAACAGATAAAAATGGTGGACAGATAGATTTTAATGGCGTTTATGAAGCACCTACACAAGAAGGTGTATACGAAATAGTTGCAGAAAGTGTTAAATATCCAAATAAAAAAGCAACAGCATATGTAGTAGTTAAAAAGAAATAAAATATATAATTTAATACTAAAGGAAACAAAATTTCTGCTCAAATCGCAGAAGATTTTGTATTTGAAATAAAATAAATTATATTATTATATAATTCAATACTAAAGGTAATGAAAAATTTGCTCAATCCGCAAATATTTTCATAATTGAAATAAATTAAATTATATTATATAAGATTGGAGGCTAAAAGATGGCAGAAACGTTATTTTCTCAAAAATATTCTGTTATAAGAGTGTTAGATAGCACAGATGGTATTAATTATTATATTGTGCAGTTAAAAAACAATACTGAAAAAATGTTTATTGTAAATGAAATTTGTGATAAACAAAAAATTTCATTAGTTATATCTGAAATTATGTTATTGGAAAAAGAAAAAAATTTAACAGAATTTATAGAATATTTTTCTGAAAATTCAAAGTTTTATGTGGTATTTGAATATTATTGTCAGCCTCCTCTTAAACGTTATTTGGAAATAGAGAATTTGGGGTTTTTAGATAGAATTATGTTGGTAAAAAATTTATTGACAGTATTTATAGATTATGTAAATATTCCTAATATAATAAAATATTCTATGATACAACCAGATAATATAGCAATATATAAAAATTCATTATTATTTAATTATAAACTGATACTACCTGATAATTCAGAAATTATTGAAGATAAAAAAATCTATAATTCAATTAAAATTTTATTAAAGGTTGTTTTTAGTGATAGAGAAATACAAAAAAATTCTAAACTTAATATTATATATGATAAAGCAGAAAAAGGAATATATTCATCAATAGGAGAAATTTTAAAAGATTTAGATGATTTAATAGAAAATCTGAATAGAGAGGTAGATATAAAGCTGGTTATTCAGGAGAAAAAGAAAAAAATTATGTTATTTGTTGGAAAGATATTTGCTATAGTTGTTGTATTTTTGGCATTGTATATGATTTATAATGAATTTTTTAAAGATGATTTAAAAAATTCTATATATACTCCTGTAATGTATATAGGAAATGTGCCTGTAAATGTAGTGGAAGAAGAAACTACATCTCCAAACGATGTGATATATGTAGATAATCGACCAACTGAATTTCCAACGGAGGCAGTTACAGAACCAGCAACTGAGCCATATATACCACCAACCACAGAAATTTTTATAGAACCTGAAGAAGAAACACACTCAACAGAACCTGAAGAAGAAATATATTTAGTAAAAAAAGGGGATACAATATTTGGTATATGCTTTAGAAAATATAAAAATACCAAATATATTAGTTTTATCGCAGAGTATAATAATCTTTCAGATAAAAATTTGATTGAGGTAGGTCAGGAAATAAAACTTCCTTCCGAAGAATATATTAAACAAAATTATAAATAGAGCTATTTATTATGTATAGAAGTTAGAAGAGGTGTTGACAGTGAATATAAAGAAGATAATTACGACAATTTTTTTAATAAGCTTGGCAGGAACGATATTTTATATGTATAATATCAGGGTTACACCGATAGATGACACCTGCTTTAATTTTTATACTTCTGAAAATAATGAAATATATTATATGGAAGGAACAGATAATCAGGTATTATACAAACTTAATGCTAATGAAGAAATTGTAGAAAAAATAAAATTAAATTCTTACAAAAATATACTTTTTAACAATTTTATAGTAGATGAATATAGTGATATT
>CAZQDT010000073.1:0-10292 GCA_964592005.1 uncultured Eubacteriales bacterium | reverse complement strand
AAGACGAAAATTAGAAGAATTGATGATAAAATTAGAGTGACAATATGTGATACAATTTAAAAAATGCACAAATAAAAAGTGTATCTTGAATATTTCTTATCAATATTGTACAATGCAACCATAACAAGTGTTACAGACAATTCAAAAATTTATAATTAATCTTGAATAATTTTTATGAATTTATGTTTAATCTGTATCACATAAAAAATTGAGTTAGGAGGAACTTTGATGGCAGACGCAGTAAATGCAAATGTAAAGAAAAAGAAAAAAGTAAAAGAACCAAAAGAAAAATTAACCGGAGAAAAATTAGTCAAAAGGATTATAAGGTATAAAGAATTTTATATAATGTTTATACCAGTAATTTTATTCTTTGCAATATTTCATTATTTGCCTATGACAGGTATAAGAATGGCTTTTTATAAGTATGAATATGTTTATGCAGCAAAATCATTCCAGATGACAGAATTTATTGGATTGCAGAATTTTAGAGATTTGCTTAACAGTCCTAAGTTCTGGGAGGTTTTCTCAAATACGATTATAATAAGTTTGACAAACTTGGCAATAGGAATGGTGGTAGCTGTTACATTTGCACTTCTTCTTAATGAATTAAAAGCAGGTATATTTAAGAAATCCATTCAGACAATTTCTTATTTGCCACACTTTTTATCATGGGTAGTAGTTGCTTCTATTTTTACAATGGTATTATCACCACAAAATGGTATTGTTAATGCTATTATTGTAAAATTGGGAGGAGAACCGATTTACTTTATGGCATCAAGTAAATGGTGGAGAAAAGTATTTTATATTTCATATGTATGGAAAAATATGGGTTGGAGTACAATAGTTTATTTAGCAGCTTTGACATCAATAGACCCTACATTATATGAAGCAGCAGCTATTGACGGAGCAGGAAGAATAAAACAAACATTTTACATTACTATACCGGGAATTTTAACTACTATATTAGTAGTATTAATTATGGACTTATCAAAAGTTCTTAATATTTTTGAACCAATATTTGTATTCCAGAACTCAATGGTATATGAAGTTTCAGACGTTATCGGTACTTATACTTACCGTTTAGGTCTTTTGAAGTCAGATTACAGTTATTCGACAGCAGTAGGTTTATTTAGATCAGTAGTTGCAATGATTCTTGTATTAGGTGCTAATAAACTTAGTAATAAGATTAAAGGCGAAAGTATATTATAGGAGGTGAGATAGGTGGTAGAAAGATATGGTTTTAGCAAAGGATTAAGAGGAAGAACTTGTTTTGTAATATTTAATCATGTTTTTATGGTATTATTGATGGCAATTATGATAATTCCAATACTTAAAGTAGTAGTTGACTCATTAGATGCAGCTCCTGCACTTGGATTGAATTTTATTCCGAGAGAGTTTACATTTGGTGCATACAAGGCTATTTTAAAACAGGAATCACTTAGAAAGCCGTTTATGATTTCTCTATATACAACAGCAATAGGTACAGCATTAGGTCTTTTAATGACAACAATCGCAGGTTATGTATTGATACAGAGAAAAATGCCTGGAAGAACTTTCTTCACATATATGATATTATTTACAATGATATTCAGTGGAGGTCTTATTCCAACATATATGACAATAAGAAGTCTTGGAATGTTGGATACATTATGGGCAGTTATACTTCCATTATGTTTACAGACTTATAATATAATACTTATGAAAAATTTCTTTAGCGGTATTCCTGAAAGCTTGTTTGAAGCAGCAGAAATTGACGGATGTTCACCATTTGGAATGTTCTGGAGAATAGCACTTCCTATGTCAGCACCAGCTTTAGCAAGTATAGGATTGTTTATTATGGTAACATATTGGAATCACTTTATGAATTTTGTCCTTTATATCAATAAGAGAACAGATTTATATAATTTTCAAATAAAATTAAGAGAAATGGTTCTTACAGATGATACAAGAAACGCAGGTTCTCAAGAGGGTATTTATGGTAAAACATTGCAGAATGCAGTAATCATAGTTTCAATGATTCCGGTTATGATAGTTTATCCATTCCTTCAGAAATATTTTGTAACAGGTATTTCAATGGGAGCTGTAAAAGAATAATAGTTTTGACAAAATAAAGATAAAATGTTAAAATGAAGAAGTATTTAATTGGGCAGTGTAGTTTAATGAGAAATAAAACTGCCCAGTAAAAATAAAAAAACAGAAAAGGGGATTAAAATTATGAATAGTAAAAATTTAAAAAGAAGTTCATTATTATTAGCAGCTTTGATGATGCTTTCAGCTGCTGGATGTTCAAATAATTCAGCAAATGGTAACAATAACAATGCTAATAACAGTAACACAAGTACAGAAAAACCTGCCAAAATTACAGCTATGCTTGACATTATGGACGTATCAGAAGAAAACGGAAGAGCTGAAGTTTTAGCTAAATACAAAGAATTGACAGGTATTGAATTGGAAATTATCCAGCCTGTTCACAATCAGTATTATGAAAAAGTAAACCTTGCATTTGCATCAGGTGACCTTCCTGACGTAATTGAACTTGCTCCAAGTGATAACAGTGCATTCCTTACATATTCTTCACAAGGTGCTTTAGTAGATATTACAAGTTTGGTTGAAAGTTCAGAAATTTTAGCAAAAGCTAATCAGACACTTGTAAATGGTATGAAAGTTGATGGAAAATTATATGGTTTCCCTAATGACTTAGGTAATGGTACTGTTACAATGGTTCGTAAAGACTGGTTGGACAAAGTAGGTGCTAAAGTTCCTACAAATTACAATGAATATTTAGATATGTTAAGAAAATTCACATTTAATGACCCTGATGGAAATGGTAAGAATGATACAAAGGGTGTTACAGGTGCAGGTCTTGACAATATTACAGATAATTACAGATATATCTTAGACTTTATGCAGGATGCAGTTCCAGGATTTACAAAGAAAGACGGAAAATGGGTTGATGGTTTCCAAGAGCCTGAAATGAAAGCAGCCTTAGAAAGAATTGTAGCAGCATACAAAGAAGGACTTATTGACCAAGATATCGTTACAAATAAAACATCAACAGCTCGTGAAAAAGTTATAAATGGTGAAGTTGGTACTATTTCTTACTGGGCAGGCACATGGAACTTAAATCTTCAGCAGAAGACAGAAAAAGTTAATCCTAATGCACAGATTATAACAATTCCTGCTATTGAAGAAGTTTCTTATATAAATCGTGTACCGGCTGCTTATTGTATAACATCAGCATCTGAAAATCCGGAAGCGGTATTCAAATATTTTATAGAATTTGCTCATGATGGCGGCGATGGACAGATGTTATTTACATATGGTGTTGAAGGCTTAACATATCAGATAACAGATGGTAAAGGCGAAATGCTTCCACAAAAAGTTGACCCAACTACAAAATTTAAAAAGACATGTTTAGACCCATCTATACCTGTTATACCTTTGAACAATGAAATATTTGCAATAGACCCACTTATTAAAGAGTCTTCATCAATATTCCAGTCTAAGATGGTTCAGGCTCAGATGCCAGCTATTACAGAAACATATATTAAGATGAATGCAGATATTATCGAAGCAAGAAGTACAACATTCTCTAAGATTTTATTAGGTGAGTACACAGTAGAGGATGGATTAGCACAGTATGCTAAGAAAGTAAAAGATGAACTTAAGATGGATACAATTTTACAAGAAATGAATGCTAAATAATTATAAATCCCCCAGATTTATATATTAAAGGGGTGTTGCATTTATATGCAATTCCCCGATATTTAGAAAGTAATATATTCTTGGTGTTAAATATAAAATAAAATTCGGGAGGTCTATGAAAGTCTTAATAGGCTTTCCGATTTTTTGTTATATTATCAAAGATTTTTGGCAAAATGTTTTCTATATAATAAAGTAAAATGTTTTTGGTAATATAATAAATATAGAGAAAAATTAAAGTTTTAAATGTACAATATTTTTATATAAATATTAATAAAAGTACATTGTATACAGAGAATTTATGTGGTATACTGAAAATGTTAAAAAATTATATGAAATAAAAACCATTTATCTAGTAAAAATTTTCTATAATCAAAAAATGAATATTTTTATGGATAAAGATAAAAATTAAAAAGAAAGGTGTTGAGGAAATGTTTTCAGTTTTAGATTATGGGGCGGTAAATGATGGAATTACATTATGTAGCGAAGCATTTGAAAAAGCTGTACAAGCTTGTAAAAAAGCAGGTGGTGGTACAGTATACGTGCCAGCAGGAAGATACCTTACAGGTCCTATAAAATTTGTAAGTAATATGACATTAAATCTTGAAGCCGGTGCAGTATTACTATTTCATGAAGATATAGAAAAATATCCTGTTATTGTAAATAGATGGGAAGGCGTAGATAGAGAAACTTACGCACCATTACTATATGGAGATAATCTTGAAAATATAGCTGTTACAGGAAGAGGAACATTAGATGGTCAAGGAGCTTGTTGGTGGAAAGCTTTTAAAGAAAAGAAAGTAGCATATCCAAGACCAAGGTTTGTAGGATTTTGCCAATGTGAAAGAGTTCTTATAGAGGGAGTTAAATTTATAAATTCACCAAGCTGGACTCTTAATCCTATTGAATGTGAAAATGTTACCATTGACGGAATTACTATAAAAAATCCATCAAATTCACCAAATACAGATGGTATTGACCCTGAATCATGTAAAAATATTCATATATCAAACTGCCATATAGATGTAGGAGATGACTGTATAGCTGTCAAAGCTGGTACAGAACAATGTTCTAAGAAAATACCATGTGAAAATATCACGATAGTAAACTGTACAATGGTACATGGACATGGCGGAGTGGTACTGGGAAGTGAAATGAGTGGTATCATTAGAAATGTGACTATCAGTAACTGTGTATTTGAAGGTACTGACAGAGGTATTAGAATGAAATCCAGAAGAGGTAGAGGCGGTGCTATCGAGGATATCAGAGTAAATAATATTATAATGAAAGGTGTATTTTGTCCATTTGTTATGAATTTATATTATTACTGTGGACCAGGTGGAAAAGACCAGTATGTATGGGATAAAAATCCATATCCGATAGATGAGAGAACACCTGCTTTCAGGAGAGTTCATTTCAATAATATAGAAGTAAGAGAAGCTTCAGCAGCCGCAGGTTTTATGTATGGACTTGCAGAGCAGTTTGTAGATGAAGTAAGTTTTACAAATGTTTCCATTCATATGGCAGATAATGCAAAACCTCAACACCCTGCAATGATGAGTAATCTTGAGCCAATGACAAAGAAAGGTTTCTTCTGTTCAAATTCAAGAAATGTTAAATTTAACAATGTTACTATAAGTAATCAAGATGGAGCAGCATTTATGTTCGACAATGTAAAAGGTATCTCGCTTATGGATTGTTTTGTAGAAGACAGCGAGGCAGCAGAGAAAATTACATTTGGAGAAAATGACAGAATAATTTACAATAAAAAAGTTTTACAATAATATTAAAATATGTTATAAAAAGTCTGCTGTGTAAGCAGTTACTTTTAATATAAAAACCTAGGAGGAAAGAAAATGCAGTTAAATAAATCAGTATATAAAGATTATAAGGAATATCCAGAAAGAGTAATTCAGTTTGGTGAAGGAAACTTTTTAAGAGCTTTTGTTGATTGGATTATCGACAATATGAATGAAAAAGCAGATTTTAATTCAAGTGTAGTTTTAGTACAGCCTTTAAATATGGGACGTGTAAAAGAACTTAACGACCAAGATGGTCTTTATACTCTTTACCTTGCAGGAATGAAAAATGGTGAAGCAGTAAAAGAACACAGAGTAATTAATTCTATCAGCAGAGGAATTAATCCTTATGAAGATTATGAAGAATTTTTAAAACTTGCTGACCAGCCTGAAATGCGTTTTATTATTTCTAATACAACAGAAGCAGGTATCTCTTACGCAGAAGGAGATACAATTGATAAAATTCAGACAAGTTACCCTGCAAAAGTTACAGCACTTTTATATAGAAGATATAAAACATTTAATGGTGCAAATGACAAAGGATTTATTCTTATGCCATGTGAACTTATTGATAACAATGCAGAAGAATTGAAAAAATTGGTATTAAGATATGCTGAAGAATGGAAACTTGAAGAAGGTTTTATCAAATGGATTAATGAAGCAAATACATTCTGCAATACTTTAGTTGACAGAATAGTTCCTGGTTATCCAAGAGATAAAGCAGCTGAATATCAGGCAGATTTGGGTTATGAAGACAACAATCTTGTAGAATGTGAACAGTTCCATTTATGGGTTGTAGAAGCTCCTCAATGGGTTAAAGATGAGTTTCCGGCTGATAAAGCAGGACTTAATGTATTATTTACAGATAATCACAAACCTTACAAAAAGAGAAAGGTTAGAATATTAAATGGTGCACATACTACTTTAACACCGGTTGCTTATCTCTATGGAATAGATACAGTAGGTGAGTCAGTAGCACACGATGTAATAGGAAAATTCTTAAACAGTGCAATCTTTGATGAAATAATTCCTACATTGGAATTACCAAAAGATGAACTTGTTCAATTTGCTAATGATGTATTGGATAGATTTAGAAATCCTTTTGTAAAACATATGCTTATGAGTATTGCTTTAAACTCAATGCCAAAATATGAAACACGTGTATTACCATCATTATTGACATATGCTAAAGAGCAGGGTAAACTTCCTAAAAAATTAGTATTTGGTTTAGCTGCTATGATGGTATTCTACAAAGGCGAAAGAAATGGCGAAAAGATTGCAGTACAAGATGGAGCAGACATTATAGCTCTTTACGAAGAAGCTTGGAAATTATATGATGGTTCAAAAGAAAGTGTTAAGAAGGTAGTAACTAAAGTATTAGCTTACGAAAGCAACTGGAAGATGGATTTAAATAAAGTTGAAGGACTTACAGACCTTGTAACAGATTATGTATACTCTATATTAAAAGATGGTATGAAAGAAGCTATAAATCAGGTAATGTAATTAGCTTAATCTTAGTAAATACAAAAGGGTATGGTAGTTAAACCTGCCTGCCCTTTTCTTTTATGGTATTTTACTTTACTTGATTTTTTTTCTGACACTTAGTAAAAATTAATTTCTTAAATGAAAGGAAGATATTTCTAATGAAGGAATATATACAGATTAATCCTCGTGACAATGTAGTAGTGGCATTGAAAGATTTGACAAAAGGTACAGAATTTGACGTAAATGGTAAAACAATAGTGCTTACAAAAGATGTACCTAGAGGACATAAAATAGCAATACAAGATATTAAAAAAGGTGAAAATGTAATAAACTATGGTGACCCGATTGGACACGCTAAAGAGGATATTGCTTGCGGTGAGCATGTTCATGTAAATAATACTAAAACAAATTTGGGAGAAATAGAAAATTATACCTATAATCCTAAGTATAATGTAGTGACTTATCCAAACAGAAATCTTACATTTAAGGGGTATAAAAGAGCTAATGGAGATGTAGGTATAAGAAATGAACTTTGGATAGTACCAACAGTAGGTTGTGTAAATGGTATTGGAGAGCAGATATTAAATAAATTTAAAGAAGAAAATGATATATCTAAGATAGACTTTGCTCAGATTTTTAAGCATAACTATGGTTGTTCTCAGCTTGGAGATGACCATGAAAATACAAAAATTATTCTCCAAAATATGGTAAAACATCCTAATGCAGGAGGAGTTTTGGTACTGGCACTTGGCTGTGAAAATAATCAGTTGGAAGCTTTTAAAGCAGGACTTGGAGAATATGACGAAAAAAGAGTGAAATTCTTAGAACTTCAGAAAGTAGAAAATGAACTTGAAATAGGTGTTCAGCTTTTAAAAGAACTTTATGATGAAATGAAAAATGATGTAAGGACTGATGTACCATTATCAGAACTTAAAGTAGGTATGAAGTGTGGAGGTTCAGATGGTTTTTCTGGAATTACAGCTAATCCATTGGTAGGAGCATTTTCAGATTTCCTTATATCACAGGGTGGAACTACAATTCTTACAGAAGTACCTGAAATGTTTGGAGCAGAAACACTTCTTATGGAAAGAGCAGAAAATGAAGAAGTATTCAATAAAACAGTTGACCTTATAAATGATTTTAAAGCTTATTTTACAAAGTACGATCAGCCTATATATGAAAACCCTTCACCGGGAAATAAGGCAGGCGGAATTACTACATTGGAGGATAAATCTTTAGGCTGTACACAAAAAGGCGGAACTGCAATAGTAGTAGATGTATTAAAATATGGTGATAGACTTAAAAAGAATGGTCTTAATCTTCTTACAGGACCGGGAAATGACCTTGTATCAGCAACAGGTTTGGCAAGTACAGGTTGTCAGATGGTGTTATTTACAACAGGAAGAGGAACACCTTTTGGAAGTTTTGTACCTACAATGAAAGTATCTACAAATACAGATTTGTATAAGAGAAAACCACATTGGATTGATTTTAATGCAGGTGTACTTGTAGAAGATAAATCAATGGATGAAGTGCTTGAAGATTTTATACAGTATGTTATAAAAGTAGGAAGTGGTGAATGGGTAAATCAGGAGAAAAATGGATTCAGAGAAATAGCAATCTTTAAAACAGGAGTAACACTCTAGTATAAAGATTTTTAATTATAAAAAGATTGATTTTTCAATATAAATCGTATAAAATTGAAATAAGCAGGGATTATGCCTAACATTTTACTTTAGAAAGGATTTGACAAAATAATGAAAAAATTTATGGATGAAAACTTCTTATTAAGCAATGATACAGCTATAAAATTGTATCATGACTATGCAAAGGATATGCCTATATTTGACTACCATTGTCATTTAAATCCAAAGGAAATTTGGGAAAATAAAAAATACAAAAATATAACAGAAGTATGGCTTGGTGGTGACCATTATAAATGGCGTGCAATGAGAAGTAATGGTGTAGATGAAAAATACATCACAGGAGATGCTTCAGATAAAGAAAAATTTATGGCTTGGGCAAAGACAATGCCTTACACAATAGGAAATCCTTTGTATCATTGGACACATCTTGAATTACAGAGATTTTTTGGAATTTATGATTTATTAAATGAAGAAAATGCAGAGATGATTTGGGAAAAAGCTAATGCAATGTTACAGGGTGAAGGTTTTGGAGCAAGAGATTTAATTGAAAAATCAAATGTAGCAGTTATCTGTACAACAGATGACCCGGTAGACAGTCTTGAATATCACAGATATATAAGAGAAGAAGGCAAGATGAAAACAAGAGTATTGCCAGCTTGCAGACCTGACAAAGCTGTAAATATCAATGCTAAAACATTCTTACCATGGTTAGAGCAGCTTTCAAAAGTAGTTGGTAGAGAAATTAAGACATATGATGAATTATTGGAAGCTTTAGATGAAAGACTTAAATTTTTCCATGAAAATGGCTGTCGTTTGTCAGACCATGCTTTTGAATATGTACCATTTGAAGAAACAACAAAAGAAGAAGTTTCAGCTATATTTGAAAAAGCACTTAAAGGTGAAACTCTTACAATGACAGAAGTAGATAAATATAAAACAAATTTAATGCAGTTCTTTGGAAAGAAATTTGCAGAGATGGATTGGACAATGCAGCTTCATATTGGAGCATTAAGAGATAATAATAAGAGAATGTTCAATAAGTTAGGACCTGATACAGGTTTTGACTCATCACATGACCACAGAATCGCACAGCCTTTATCAAGTTTCTTAAATTCACTTGATGAAGAGGATAAATTACCAAGAACAATTCTTTATACATTAAATCCAAAGGATAATTATGTATTAGGAACACTTATGGGTTGTTTCCAAGGTGGTACACCGGGAAAAATTCAGTTTGGTTCAGCTTGGTGGTTCTTAGACCAAAAAACAGGTATGATAGAGCAAATGACTACATTGGCTAATTTAGGATTATTAAGTCGTTTTGTAGGTATGCTTACAGACTCAAGAAGTTTCCTTTCATATCCAAGACACGAATACTTTAGAAGAATACTTTGTAATCTTATAGGTGAATGGGTAGAAAATGGTGAATTTCCTAATGATATGAAACTTTTAGGAGAAATTGTACAGAACATCAGCTTTAACAATGCAAATAATTACTTTAAAATGTAGTAATAATAAAAAAATCTCTTTGCTCATTTATATGGGTGGAGAGATTTTTTATTATATGGTATTATTTTTACCTTGTCAATACTTCTTATGTTTGGAAACAGGAAAAACGCACGAATAATTATTCTTTGCATTTAATTATCAATTTTACTTT
>CAZQDT010000072.1:0-10391 GCA_964592005.1 uncultured Eubacteriales bacterium | reverse complement strand
CAGTTTTATTACATCTATTGGAAGCCTATACCAGTCATAAATACTATATATCAAATTCATATCATTATATGTAAGAAGTTTATTCATAACAGTTTTGACATATTCAAACAATTCTCTTATTTCTTTACTATTTTGTTGATAAATTTCTAATTCTTTAGGAGAATACTGAGGTTTTACAGCAAGTATATTATTTAACTTAGGCTTTTCTATTATATTTTCTTTGACTTCCCTTACTTCAAGATATTCTACATCATAACTCTTAGTTTCTTCATTAAAATACAATTTCATTATGCCTTGTTTTTCCCAATATTTCCAAGCTAATATTACATCTGACTCCAGCATATCCATAGTCTGAGCAATCTGAGCAGCTGTAATTTCATAATTCCCTGCACAACAATTTTTATACCCATACAAATAAACCTTTACAAAAGCTCCATTTGCTTTAGGCATATATTCATCAATAAAAACATTGCTTATTGCTGTAACATCTATATCTCTATTTTTATTTATAAACGCCATCCCAAATTCCTCTTTCTAAAATTTTATATTTTTTATGAAAAATTTGCTCAAACCGCAAATGTTTTCATATTTGAATAAAATTAAATTATATTATATAAAGTGATGTTTGATGAAGTGAAAAATTTGCTTAACTCGCAAATGTTTTCACCTTGAATAAAATCACATTATATTATACAATCATTTTTTTATAATTTCAACTTTTCAATATTTCGTCAAATTTATCCACAATTTTTATTTTTATCTGTGAATAATGTGGATAGCTGTCCTTATATAAACGGCAAAAACCCTCAACCTGCATTTGTCAAGGGTTTTTATTACTCCTATTTATTTCTATTTTCACAATTTTATCTTCTTTTTATTCACAAAAATTTCAACTATTTTGTTGATAACCTTGTGGATAATGTGGATATCTATTGGCTTAAAAGTTGTTCACCTACTAAATAGACATCTCCCGCTCCCATAGTTATCAACAAGTCATTTTTCTCAATATTCTTTGAAATGTATTCTTTTATTTCCTCAAAGTCCCCTAAATACATTACATTCTTCCCTCTTGACTTAATTTTCTCTACTAAATCCTGTGGATAAATCTCTACTGTATTTTGTTCTCTTGCTGCATAAATATCTGCGATAATAATATTATCTACATTATCAAAACATTCCGAAAAATCTCCTAAAAGCTGTTTTGTTCTAGTATATGTATGTGGTTGAAATATGCACCATAGTTTATTATAATTCTTTGCTTCTGCCATTTTTAAAGTTGCTTTTATTTCAGTAGGGTGATGTGCATAATCATCTATAATAGTTGCTCCCTTATATTGTCCCTTATACTCAAAACGTCTATGAGTTCCTGCAAAACCTTCAAGTCCTACAATTATTTCTTCTATATTCAAACCATTTACATAAGCTGCCGCTGCTGCTGCAAGTGCATTTGAAATATTATGCACTCCTCCTACTTTCAAATTAATCCTTCCTAATTTTTCACCTTTATACAATATATCAAAACTTCCCTCGCCATTTTCAGAATATTTAATATTATCTGCTGTCCAATCTGCTTTTTTATTATCAACACTATAAGTTATCACTGTACATCTCATTTGAGAAACAATTTCTTCAAGATTATTAATGTCTGCATTTATAATCAAATTTCCATCATCAGGAATATGTTTTGCATATTTTATAAAAGATGCTCTTATTGCATTTATATCTTTAAAATAATCTAAATGGTCTGCTTCTATATTCAGTATAATTGCCGTATATGGGTAAAATTGTAAAAAGCTGTCACAATATTCACAAGCCTCTGCTATAAAATATTCACTATTTCCAACTTTTATATTCCCACCTATAAGGTCCAATATACCTCCCACTGATATTGTAGGGTCTTTTTGAGCCGAAATAAATATATGTGAAAGCATAGATGTTGTAGTCGTTTTTCCATGCGTACCAGAAACCCCTATTGAGTATTTAAAATTTTTCATTATTCCCCCTAAAAGTTCAGACCTTTCTATCACTTTTAAACCTATCTTATGTGCTTTTATCATTTCAGGATTACTTTGCTTGACTGCAGCTGTATTTACAAATAAATCTATATCTTCTGTAATATTCTCTTCTTTTTGTCCAACAAAAACTTTTATACCAATACTTTCCAAATGTTTTGTTCTGTCACTTTCTTTCTCATCTGAACCTGAAACCTCAAAACCTTTTTCTTTGAGCATTTCAGCAAAACCACTCATACTTATTCCACCTATACCACAAAAATAAACTTTTTTATTATTATCTTTTAAATCCAACAAAATTTTCCCCTCCATTAACGCTAAAAAGCTGACTTTTTAGCCAGCCTTTTAATATTTTTAACATTTCTATCTAATATTCAAAATTTTTCAAAATAGTTTCAAAACAACTCATTAAAACTTGTTTATAACCTTCATTACACCTTCAACCAATTTTTCCAAATTTTCATCTGCTTGTTTAGAACTATCTGCTTTTACCCCAAAATATATTTTTATTTTAGGCTCTGTTCCGGAAGGTCTTACACAGAACCACGCACCATCTTCAAGTTCATAATAAAGAACATTTGATACAGGAAGCGTTATTTTCTCTTCAGTATTTGAAACTAAATTTTTTATTACCTGTGTCTTATAATCTCTTGCTTGAGTAACCTTAACTCCATTTACCTGTGCTAGTGCATCTTTTCTTAGGCTATCCATTATAAATTTTATCTTTTCTACACCATCTATTCCTTTTAAAGTAATAGATTTAATAGTCTCTTTATAATAACCATATTTTTTATATACTTCCTGCAAGCCCTCATATAATGACATTCCTTTTGTTTTATAGTAAGCTGCCATTTCACATATAAGCATAGTTGCCACTACTGCGTCTTTATCTCTTGCATAAGTACCTGCCAAACATCCATAACTTTCTTCAAATCCAAACAGATAAGTATTTTTTCCTGTCTGCTCAAATTCTTTTATCTTCTCTCCAATATATTTAAAACCTGTCAATACCTCATACATATCTACGTTATAATATTTTGCAATACTCTTTGTCATATTTGTAGATACTATCGTAGATACTAAAGCACCATCTGAAGGAAGTGTACCTGCTGCTTTTTTCTGAGAAAGTATGTAATCAGCTATAAGTACACCTGTCATATTCCCCGTAAGTATCACATAATTTCCCTCACTATTTTTAACCACTGCCCCTACTCTATCTGCATCAGGGTCTGTACCTACTACTATATCTGCTCCTACTTCTTCTGCAAGCTTCATTGCCAAAGTAAATGCCTTTGGGTCTTCAGGGTTTGGATAATCTACTGTCGAAAAGTTTTTATCAGGCATTTCCTGTTCAGGCACAACATACACATTTTTAAATCCTACTTCTTTCAAAACTCTGCGAACAGGCTTATTTCCTGTACCATGAAGTGGTGTATAAACTATCTTAAAACTATCCGAAACCTGACTTATTGCGTCAGCATTTATACTCTGTGCTTTTACATTTTTAACAAATTCATCGTCTACTTCTTTACCTATTATATTAAATAAACCTGCTTTTTTTGCCTGCTCTTTATCCGAAACTTTAACTTTTGAATAATCATCCACTTTATTTACTTCTGTAATAATTGCTTCATCTCTAGGATAAGGTACTTGTCCTCCATCTGTCCAATAAACCTTGTAACCATTGTATTCAGGCGGATTGTGGCTTGCTGTAACTACTATACCTGCTATACAGCCTAAATACCTTACTGCAAAAGAAAGTTCAGGTGTAGGGCGAAGTTCATCAAATACATATGCCTTTATTCCATTTCCATTGAGAACTAAGGCTGCCTGCTCTGCAAACTCTGGGGACATATTACGTGAATCATAAGCAATAACAACCCCCATTGTTTTTCCTTCTTCACCCTGTGCCAGTATATAATTTGCAAGTCCCTGTGTAGCCTTACTTACAGTATACTTATTCATACGGTTAGTACCTGCACCAATAATTCCTCTAAGTCCCCCCGTACCAAATTCTAAATCCTTGTAAAATCTTTCCTGTATTTCCTTTTCATCATTCTCTATTGCTTTAAGCTCTGCTCTTGTTGCTTCATCAAAATATTCATCATTAACCCACTGTAAGTATCTCTCTTTATAATCCACTATTCATACCTCCTAAATATTTAATATTTCTTTAATTATACCTTTTTATTTAGGGTATGTAAAGAAATTTCAAATATTTATTTCCCCGAAAATATATAAATTTATTACTTTTATTCCATTTCTTTACTTTCTTCTTTTCTTTCTTTTTCATTTTTATTAAGAATTTCCATAAATTCCTCTCCAGTAATAGTTTCTCTACTTATAAGAAATTCTGCCGCTTCTCTCATAATTTCTATATTTTCCTCTAATATCTGCTTTGCCTTGTCATAAGCCCCATTTACCAGCTTTCTCACTTCTTCATCAAGTTGTGCCGCTGTTTCTGCCGCACAAGTTTGGACTGCCCTACCATCAAGATATTTATTCTGTGCTGACTCCAATGCCATCATTCCAAATTTTTCAGACATTCCATACATTGAAACCATTTTTCTTGCCAAATCAGTAGCTCTTTCAATATCATTAGAGGCACCGGTAGTTGCAGTGTTAAATTCTACCTCTTCTGCTGCACGTCCTCCCATAAGTATCGCAAGTTCTGCATAAATCTCCGCTTTACTCATAAGATATTTTTCCTGCTCCGGCATCTGCATAGTATAACCCAATGCTCCACTTGTACGTGGTACAATAGTAATCTTGTGTACAGGCTGTGTATTTTTCTGCTTTGCGGCAACAAGAGCATGACCTATTTCATGGAAAGCTACTATTCTTCTTTCCTCTTGATTCATCACCCTGTCCTTTTTCTCCTGTCCTGCTATTACCACTTCTACTGCTTCAAATAAATCTTCCTGCATTACCACATTTCTTCCAAATTTAACAGCATGGAGTGCCGCTTCATTTATAATATTGGCTAAATCCGCTCCTACTGTGCCTGATGTTGCAAGTGCTATTGCTTCTAAATCTACATTGCCGCCCATTTTTACATTCTTGGCATGAACTCTAAGTATTTCAGTTCTTCCTTTAATATCGGGTCTGTCTACTATTATTCTTCTATCAAAACGTCCCGGTCGTAAAAGTGCCTTATCCAATATTTCAGGTCTATTAGTTGCTCCAAGTATTACAACACCCTTAGAAGAATCAAATCCATCCATTTCTGACAAAAGTTGGTTAAGAGTATTTTCTCTTTCATCATTACTTTGCATTTGGTTATCCCTGCTTTTTCCAATAGCATCTATTTCATCTATAAATACTATACAAGGTGCTTTTTGCTCTGCCTGCTTAAATAAATCACGAACACGAGAAGCTCCTACACCTACAAACATTTCTACAAAATCAGAACCTGTAATTGAAAAGAATGGAACTTCTGCCTCACCAGCTACTGCCTTTGCAAGCAAAGTCTTTCCTGTACCCGGAGGTCCTACAAGCAACGCACCCTTAGGAAGTCTTGCACCTATTTCAGTGTATTTCTGTGGATTATGGAGGAAATCAACTATTTCACTCAACGATTCCTTAGCTTCTTCTTGTCCAGCCACATCTGAAAACTTTATACCTGTTTTCTTTTCTGCATAAATTTTGCTTGAATTTCCACCTATATTCATAACTCCATTCATTCTCTTACTCAATGACTTTGAAAGCATATTTCCCAAAAATACAAATATTGCAATCGGAACAATCCAAGACATTACAAATTCCATTATCGGAGAAATTTCGTCAGGTACAGGTTTTCTATAAGATACACCTGCTGCTTCAAGTTTTTCATAGAGATTAGGGTCATCAAGATTTCCTGTATAATACATTACTATTTTTTCCTGAGATGCTGAAGGATTTGTAATAGTCTGGTTTTCCATACTTTTAGGATATATTTTTATATCCGTATCTCCTATAACTACTTCTTTTACCTGCTGATTTTCTACCATTGCTATAAATTCACTATAAGCTATTTCTTTTGTATAACGCTGACTCATACTGTCAAAAAAACTTTGTGCCAACAATGTAAGTCCCAAAGCTATAACTAAGTAAATAATAAGCGGTTTCATACTGTTTGTATTATTTTTATTATTATTCTTCTTATTGCCGCTGTTTGTACCCATTTTTATCACTCCTTATCAAAAAAGAGCTGTCAAATCAAGAGAACTTACTCTGTTACAGACAACTCTAATTTTTAATTAATTACTTATTATCAGCCGAAAATTTTTGACATATCTCTACAAATTTTCTTGTATTTTCCTCTGTTTTACCTTTTTGATATATTGCTGAACCTGCCACTATAACATTTGCTCCACAATTTATAACCCTTTCAAGATTTTCAAGAGATACTCCACCATCAACCTCTATATCCGTTTTAAGATTTTTTTTCTGTATAAGATTTGCTAATTCTTCTATTTTATTATATGCCGATGGAATAAATTTTTGCCCGCCAAATCCTGGATTTACAGACATTATAAGTACCATATCTATTTCTTCAAGCACGTAATCTAAGACATTTAAAGGGGTTGCAGGATTTAATGTTACTGCTGGTTTTGCTCCAGTTTCCTTTATTTTCTGTATTGTTGCATGTAAATGTTTGCAAGCCTCTGCATGTACATTTATAATATCTGCCCCTGCATTTTTGAAATCATTAACAAATCTGGAAGGCTCATCTATCATCAAATGCACATCAAACATTAAACCTGTATGAGGTCTTAAAGATTTTATAACAGGTATTCCAAATGTTATATTGGGGACAAAATTTCCGTCCATTACATCTATATGAACGTAATCTGCTCCGCCTTTTTGTGTAAACTGTACCTCTTTTGCCAATTCTGCAAAATCTGCTGATAATATTGACGGTGCTAATTTAATCATATCTATTTCTCCTCTGTTCTTCTAGCTCTTTATATATCTGTTTATATCTTTCGTATCTTTGAATTGATATTTCCTTTCCTATATGTGCAGTTACTTCACAATCTGGTTCATGTGTATGACTACAGCCATTAAATCTACATTTTCCAATAAAAGGTGCAAACTCTTTAAAATAATGTTGTAACTGCTCCATTTCAATATGTGTTACATACAAAGAAGTAAATCCCGGCGAGTCAGCTATATAACCTCCCTGTTCCAGTTCCACAAGTTCAGTGTGCCTTGTAGTATGTTTACCTCTTTGTATTTTTTGACTTATTTCTCCAGTTTTAAATTCAAAATCAGGCTCTACCAAATTTAAAAGACTAGATTTTCCTACTCCTGATGGTCCAGCTACTACACTTATCTTATCCTTAAGTATCTGCTTTAATTCTTTTATTCCTTCGCCTGTTAAGGTAGATGTTCCTATTATTTTATAACCTGAATTAAAATAAATCTGTTTTAATTTTTCTAATATATTATCTTCATCTATATCTATTTTATTTATACATATAACAATATCTATATTTTGTTCTTCTATCAATAATAAAAATCTATCCAATAAATCAAAATTTGGCTTAGGCTTGTCTGCTGCAAAGACTACTATTGCTTGCTCTACATTTGAAATTTTAGGTCTTATAAGTTCATTAATTCTTGGTAAAATTTTATCTACATTTCCTTTTAAATTTTTTTCATCAGTAATTTGTATTTCTACCTTATCTCCTACCATAGGAATTATTTTATCATATCTGAACTTACCCCTTGCTTTACATTCAAAAACACCTTTATCGGTAGCAACATAATAAAATCCCGCTATACCTTTGACAATTACTCCTTCCAAATTATACACCTTCCGTATCAAAATTCACATTTCTTTCAATCATTGGAATATTATTTACTATTATCTGTATTGTTGCCTCTCCTTCTCCTTCCACTTCAATATCAAGAGGAAATTGTGAAAGACTATATTCCTTTTTGCTCAACTCTATTTCATCAGTTATCTTTACAACTGCTACTTCTACTTTATCAACCCCTGTACCAAGTTCAGGATTGTTTATCCTAAATATTACTTTCTTTTTAGCTGTTGTACTTGAAACAGTTGATTTCTCGGTACTTGGCTGTGTAGCCACTTCTGTTGATGTTTTTTCCGTACTTGGTTCAGTTGATGGCTTCTCAGTACTTGATTCAGTCGATGGCTGTTCTGTACTTGGCTGTGTAATATCTTCCTTACCATCTGGGTCAGCTGGATTAGCTGGTATATCAGTAGCTGACGGTATCTCCGACTTATTCGTTGAAGGTTCGGTTACTGATGATTTTCCTTTACTTACCACAAATCCTATTACTTCATTTGTGCTTACTTCCTTTCCAGATGCTACTTTTTGACTTATTACCTTTCCTTCTTCTACTTTATCACTATATTCATAAGACGCACTTCCTACAAGCCCTGCACTTTCTAATTTCTTTTCAGCAGCCGATTTAGTAAGTCCTACAATACTTGGTACATTTACATTCTTAACTGTTGCTCCGCTACTTACTACTACTTTTATTTTACTTCCTAAAGCTGCTTTTTCTCCACCTTTAGGCTCTTGTGATATAATATTTAAAATTTCTACTTTATCATCATATTTATATTCTACTTCAAGTATAAACATATTTTCTACTTGAGTTTCTGCTGTATAGAGATTTTTATTTGTAAGGTCAGGAACATCATACAATGCACTTCCCAAGCTTACAGTAAGCGTTACTGAACCCTCTATTGGACTTCCCGCTTCAGGTTTCTGATTTATAATATATCCAGCTTGAACTTTGTTATCTTGCGTTTCAATTACATGTATTGTTATTCCCATACCATCAAGAAGTTTCTGAGCTTCTTCAAGTGTCTTACCTGTCAAAGATGGTGCATTATTATTTACTATTATATTGCCTGGTGTACTGTTTCCTTTAAAAAACATATTATAACCAACAACACTCAAAAGAGCTATAATTGCAAAAGCTGTAACTATTGCTGCAAACATTACTTTTATTTCTGACCCTTTACTTTCCTCTTCATCGTCTTCTTCATCTTCGTATTCATCATCATACTCTTCGTCGTCTTCTTCATATTCCTCTTCTTCTGTACCTTTATATAATTCATCTAGTTTTTCTTTATTACTCTTTTCTTTATCTGCACTTTTTTCCTTATCAATTCCTTCTCTTATCTTTTTAAGACTTTCATCAGAGAATTTCTGAGTTTCGGAAGTTACCAAGCCAATCTCTGCTGACTTTATAAATGCTCCACTTGGGTCTTTTAAAGCATTATACAAATCCGTCAAAAGTTCATCTACATTATTATATCTTTGGTCTGCTCTTTTCTGCGTAAGTTTTAATATAATTCCTTCCAAACTTTTATTTATATTAGGATTAATCTCACTCATCGGAGGCAAATCATCATTTATATGTTTTAATGCTATTGAAACAGAACTATCCCCTGTAAAAGGAAGATTCCCTGTTATCATTTCATACATAACTATTCCTAATGAATATAAATCACTCTTTTCATCTATATATCCACCTCTTGCCTGTTCTGGAGAAAAATAATGTACAGAACCTATTGCCGTAGTTGTCATTGTAAGCGTAGATGAAGTAGCTGCATGAGCTATTCCAAAATCAGTAACTTTCAATATACCTTCATCTGAAACCAATATATTTTGAGGTTTTATATCTCTATGAACTATATGATTTTTATGAGCATGCTGTAAAGCTGAAGCTATTTTTATTGCATAGTCTATAACTCTCTCATTGTCAAAAGGGGCTTCATTATTTATTATATCTTTTAAAGTTGTACCGTTTATATATTCCATAACAATATAATAAGTATCATATTCCGTTCCTACATCATACACATTTACAATATTTTGATGCGAAAGACTTGCAGCCGCCCTTGCCTCTACATTAAATCTTGAAACAAACTCTTCATCTGCTATAAATTCTTCTCTAAGAACCTTAACTGTAACTATTCTCCCTAGTTTAATATCTTTAGCTTTATAAACTATTGACATTCCACCTGCACCGATTTTTTCTATTATCTCATATCGATTACCTAGTAGAGTTCCTTCTTTTAACATTATTCTACCTCCTCTTTATAACAATTTTTTATAATTATCAATGATATATTATCTATACCGCCATTTTGATTAGCCTTTTTTACAAGCATATCAGCAGCTACATCTATATTTTCATTATACAATATTATATTCATTATTTCTTTTTCTACAATCATATTACTTAAACCATCTGAACACATAACTACAATATCATCTTTTTTAATTTCTATTTCAAAGCTATCCGCCATTTCATTTTCTTTAGTTCCCAATGCCCTTGTTATAACATTTTTATTTGGATGATTTACTGCATCTTCTGGAGTTATCTTACCCTCTTTTAAAAGTTCCA
>CAZQDT010000071.1:1183-10398 GCA_964592005.1 uncultured Eubacteriales bacterium | reverse complement strand
ATGTTTTCATTTCAAACCCCTTTCTATACCCTACCACGGTATAGAATTATAATAACATTATATATAACAAATGTCAACTTAAAAAATGATATTTTTTCTCAAAACGCATTATATCAAGAAATTTTCTTATTTTTTCCACAAATTTGTGATACCATTACCGCAAAAAATACAAATGCACAGCCAATAACTTCTCTTGCAGTAAATTGTTCATTTAAAATAAGCCAACCACTTATAGCTGCAAATACCGACTCCAAACTGAATATTATAGACACTACGGTAGGGTCCGACTCTTTCTGTGCCAATATTTGAAGTGTAAAAGCTACTCCACTTGAAAAAATACCTGCATAGGCTATGGAAGTCCAACAAGATTTTATATTTTCAAGTTCTACATTTTCAAATATAATCATAAATATCATACTTAAAATTGCCACAACTCCAAATTGTATACAAGACATTTTCACTCCATCAACTTTAGGAGAATAATAATCTATAATCAATATATGAACCGCAAAAAATATTGAGCTTATAAATACCAAAAAATCTCCCTTATTTATGTTGAAATCTTCTTCTACACACAAAAAATACATACCTAAGGTAGCCATACCAACTCCAGTCCACATTATTGGTGATATTTTCTTTTTCAAAAAAATCCCTAAAATAGGCACTAACACCATATATAAAGCAGTTATAAAACCAGCTTTTCCAGAAGTTGTATAACATAATCCCTTCTGTTGAAAACTACTTGCTATAAACAAAGCTATACCACATGCTAAACCTCCTGTTACAAGAAATTTATCAAAACCTTTTTCTTTATTTTTATAATCTTTTTTTTCAATAAATTTCTCTTTCAAAATTATCACTGGAATTAAAAATAATACTCCCAACAAATTTCTTAAAAAATTAAACGTAAATGTACCTATGTGATCCATTCCTACACTTTGTGCAACAAAACTTGACCCCCATATAATAGCTGTTATAAGTGCCAGCAAGTTTCCTCTCATTTTAAATCATACCTCCATCAAGGGTTATTACCTGACCTGTCAAAAAGCTTGACTTTTCAGAAGCCAAAAATAAAACCATATCTGCCACCTCAGACACTTTTCCAAAACGCATAAGTGATATTTCTTCAGCTAATTCAAATTTTTCCTCAGAATTTAACCAATTATTCATTTCAGTATCTATAACTCCACAGGCAACAGCATTTACCCTTATACCTGATGGTCCAAGTTCACGTGCTAAAGCTTTTGTAAAAGAATTAACAGCTCCTTTTGAAGCTGAATAAGCTACTTCACATGAAGCTCCATTAATTCCCCACATAGAAGATATATTTATAATAATTCCATTTTGGGCAGAAACCATCTTTGGAACTATATTTTTACAACAATTAAAAAGAGAATCTACATTTACACCCATAAGATTTCTCCATTCATCATAATTCATATCTGTAAGCAATCCAATATAACTTATTCCTGCATTATTTACAAGTATATCTATTTTTTTATATTTTAAATATATCTGGTTTATCATATTTTCCGTTTCTTCATAATTTGCAATATCTGTAAAAAAATAATCACATTTTATATTTTTTCGTTTAAATTCTTCACAAGTTTCAACTAAAGCGTGTTTATCCTTCCCTCCATTAAGAATGACCATTGCATTATTTTCGCCAAAAGCCTGTGCTATTGCCTTTCCTATTCCTCTTGATGAACCTGTAACTAAAACCACTTTATCTTTAAACATAATCTTCTCCTATATTATATTCATATTTTTTTATTTTGTAGCTTAACTATTTTTTAATACTTAATGAAATAAAAATTTGTGTAATTGAATTTCCTAATTACTTGAAATAAATATAAACTTGTGCTACAATTTTTAAAAATTATTATTTATATATTGCCCTATTTTACTAAAAATTTTATAATAAATCAAATATTTTGAAAGGAATTGTTTTTATGTGGAATGAAATAAATGCAGGTGAAATGAAAATAACCCAAATCTTAAAAATGACTACTCAAATATTTAATGCTAACCTTAAATCTATTTTATTTGCAACTCTTATAATTTTTATACCTATAAATTTGGCAGTTTCAATAATGCCTTTTGATACTATAAGTACCAATCTTGCAAATCTTATGGAAAATACTGACCCTAATGATTATTTAAGTATTATAAATATTGCCGGCAGCAATGAAATGACTGAATATTTAAAATGGGGTTTAAGTTCTGCCTTAATTCAGGAAATTTTTGGAATGATAGCGACTATGGCTGTGATTACAATTTCTTACAATTATATCAAAGGAAATACAATTGACCATAAATTAGCACTCGAAGAGGCTTTTTCAAAATTTTTTCCTGCCTTTATTACATTAATTTTATCATGGCTTATGCTTTTAGGATTTTATTTAATGCTTATAATTCCAGCTTTAATCGTTTCTGTCTATATAACCTTTATGTTCTATGTTATAGTTATTAAAAATCTAAAAGGATTTTCAGCCTTATCTTATAGTATAAAACTTGTAAAAGGACATTTTTGGAAATCAACATTTATGATATTTTTTATGTGGATTTTGCGTTCAAGTATAGTATATATGATTTTATGTGTTTTCATTTTATTACCTGTAAATACTGTAACAAATTTTCTTTCAAATTGTTTAAGTTCCGTAGTTTCTTCATTCTTTTGGGTATTTCAGACAATTTGGTTTTTAAATTATGATAGCCTTTTAGAAAAAAACACATCAATTCAAAAATAAAAATATTTAAAAAAAGTGGACTATTATTTTTCTCTAAATAACAATCCACTTTTTCATTATTTTACTATACTTTCCATTTTAAATAAGTTCTTTAATTCATCTAATGAAATTCTATTTTCAGGTAAAAAATCTTCTGATTTAATATATTTATATATTGCATTTTTAAGTGCTTTTACAGTTATAAAATCTTTTTCCAAATCCACAGAACATACAAATAATTTCCCTTTATCCACAAAAGTTTCAAACATTATTGACAATTCAGCATTATTAAAGAAATTTGGTACAGGAGTCACTATACTTTTTATTCCTAAATCATCGGTAAACATCATTTGAGAGCTTTCTATTATATCCTGCCACTGATAATTAATAAAAAATTCTGTTGGAAAACTTTCAAAAAGTTTATGTTTTTCCTGACACATTGCTCCACAGATATTATCTGATATAAAGAATGCCGGGCTCCAAAAAACAGGTGCAAAATTAGGTTTATTGCTTTTTAACAAAGTTTCTTCACTAGGTATTAAAAGTACAGTTTTACCTTCTTTCAAAGCTTTTACCGTTTCCGCTGTAAGACTTTCTGATATTATAAAATCGCCTTTATCTTCTTTTTCATCAGGATATACCCACAAATCCCAACTATTATTTATATCAGTACCTTCAACTACTAATTTTGCTTTTATTTGTAAAGGTTTTTTTATAAATGACAAATCTAAATCTTTTATTTTATTACCTTCTACTTTATAATCCAGAAGTAAATTTCCCTGCATATCTTCTAATAATAATTTAAATTCAGGGTTTAATATTTTTTCTTTTCCAAAATCTGTAAGCATTACTTCTGCATTAAATTTTTCGGTATTTAAATAAATTCTTTTATACATAGTCATCAACGGAACAGTAGCTGAACAAAAATTTCTAAACTCCTCAGGTTCAATTATTCCCTTTGACTGCCAAAATTCATCTAATATACCGACTGTGGCTGTACACTGTCCCTGATAATCATTAAGTCCCAAAAGTTCAAAACCTCCAAAATCCTTTGTCCTTAAAGATGCTTCTATTTCTTCCTTGTACATAAGTGCCGCCAATTTTCCTGATGCCATCATATAATTTTCTGCATTATCATAAAGCCCTTTTTTCATTAAATCATTTCTTATGGTTTCAAGATTACTTGGTCTTAATTTCCCGGTATATTTACTTATTTCTTTCATGCTTGGATAAACACAATACTGACCTATTTCATGTGATATACATGGTACAGGCATTTCATTTACTGCTTCTGAAAAATCATAATGATTATCCCTTACAATTCTTTTTATTTTAGACCTTGCCCTAAGAGCTTTTCCCTCTGAAGATACATTTGCACAATAATAATCATCACTTTTACTTAAAGGTCTTGAAAAATTGGTAGTTAAAGTATAAATGTGTCTTTTATCTTTTGACTTTAGCTTTGCTATTATATTTTCCAAAAGTTCAAAATCGCCCCTCAACTCATTTCCATTACTAAACATACAAAAACTTGCATGATTTCCATATGTATCTATTATTTTTTCAGCTTCTTTAGGTATAAAATCATAATGCTCCTTACAATCTCCAACCGCCATCATACATACATTTTTATCATCATTAAGCCATATTACATTTTCAGCAAGTATATATATACCACATATATCAGCCGCTAAAAAAGCATTTTCAGGAGGACACCAAGAATGAAATCTTATATGATTAAGTCCATATTCTTTAGCTGTTTTAAAGATTTTAATCCAATTTTTTAAATCTGTTACGGGATAACCTGTAAGCGGAAAATAACAACAATCTAATGTTCCTCTAAGATATATCTGTTTATTATTTAAAATTATTTTTTTACCCTCACAATGAATATCTCTCATACCAAAAACAACATTTTTTTCAGTTTCATCAAAACTTACATTCATTTCATATAAATTCGGTTCAAATTCATCCCATAAGTTTATATTTTCACCCATATTGAATATAAATTCAACTTTATTGTTTCCAGCTAAAATTTCTATATTATTTATATAAATTCCTTTTTCTAAAATCTTCTCAAATTTATCTTTTTCTTCATTATATCTTATTTCATTTACTATGTATTTTATTTCCTTACTGAAAACTTTACCACTCTTATTTTCTATTTCAGTACATATTCTTACTGTTTTATTTTCTATATCAGGAAATACCTGCACGTCTTTTATATAAATTTTAGGAACTGATATAAGTTCCATTTTTCCTATAATTCCATTCCAGATAGTTTGTGTATCATCTGAAAGACCACGTGCAACATCACCTAAAATATATATCTCACTATGATCTATCATAATAGTAAGTCTATGAGTTTTACCTGCTTGTACATAATTTGTTATATCATATTTATGAGGTGTCGAAATACTATCAAAATCCCCTACAAACACACCATCTATCCACATAGTAGATTTTATCATTATGCGTTCAAAAAATACAAATATTTCACTTTTTCCCCATTCTTTAGGTATATTTATATATCTTTCATAAAAAACCTTTCCTATATATTTATATTCCTGCCTTAAAGAACGTACATTTTCTTTATTCATCTGATAATCAATTTTCAACTTTTCACCAAGTTTATTTTCATTTGTAGTTCCCGGAAACTTTATTAAAACACCTTTTAAAGGCTTTTCAAATATTCCGTTTTCTGATGCTGTACCTTCATAATCCAAATATGCTCTCCATTCGCCTGCTAAATTCATAAAATACCTCCTAAAATAATTTTTATTAATAACTATTTTAACATCTTTTTATATGAAAAACATTATTTAATTTTGCTTATATATTACAAAAAATTGCTTTATTAAGAAAGCAGTTTCGTACCCCTGTACAAAACTGCTTTAAATTTTATATTACAAATTATAAAAAATTTTTTAATTTTTATGGAACTTTATATTTTTTTACTCGTCTAATTATTCAAAGGCGGTAAGAGCTTATTTATCAAATTTTAGGAGGATTTTTTTAATGAAAAAATTAGTATCAATGTTGTTAGTATGTATTATGGTATTTTCTATGGCAGGCTGTTCTAAAGAACAAGGAACAAATGAAAGTTCTTCCACTGAACAGTCAACTGTTCAAAATAGTTCCGAAACATCCACAGACGAAAATACTGAAAATTCAGGCAGTCAAAATGATAGTGATGCAAAACTTAGTTTAAAAGCATTATCAAGTCAAATGTTAATTGATGAAAATTTAGGATTTGCTATCTTATATCCTACAGAAGCTGATATGCTTACTGAATTAATTGGACTTGACTTAAATACAATTTCACAATCTTGTTTCTCAGATGCAATAATGACTCAGTCCTATACATTATATCTTGCAGAAGCAATTTCAAATGAATATGTAGATGGTATTAAAAAAGCTTTTGAAAATAGACTTTCTCAAATACAGAAAAGTTTTGAAAATTATCTTCCAGACGCATATGAATTATCTCTCAAAGGACAAATTGTAACAAATGGAAATTATGTAATGCTTGTCATTTGTGAAAATATAGACAAAGCAATCGAAACTTTCAACACTGCTGTTCAGACACAATCGCCTACTGCTGCAGATTTTGTTGTAAAATTAGAACATGGAGATATTCAAGGATTTGTTGAACATGTTACAACAGACGAAATTATTTCTTTTGGTATGAGTTTTGATAGTGATAGTGCTTATATTTCTGAAGCGTTAGGTATTGACTTAAATAAATTAAACCAATATCGTTTCGTTGAACCGGGAAGAGCTAATGCTTCTACTCTTTATGTTGTAGAAGTGGGTTCAAGCGATTACGTAAATACTATTAAAGAAGCTTTTGAAAAACAACTTCTTCAAATACAACAAAGATTTCAGCGTTATCTTGAAGACCAATATGAAATAGCACTTAAAGGACAAGTTATTGTAAATGGAAATTATGTAATGCTTATTGTTACTCAAAATTCAGAGCCAGTTATCGAACTCTTTAACAGTATAACACAATAATTTTTAAATAACAGTTTAAAGTTGCATTTTAATTGGAAGGTGCATTATATGCAGCTTCCAATTTTTTGCTTAAAAATATAGATTTTTATTTACTTATATTATATACAACGAGGTGATGAAATGGTTTTCAGCAGTTTAATGTTTTTATCAGTATTTTTTCCTATTACTCTTTTAGTATATTATATTTCACCTAAAAATTTTAGGAATTTTATATTGTTTATTTTCAGCCTATTATTTTATGCTTGGGGAGAACCTATTTATGTCATAATAATGATTTTTTCAACGCTTGTAGATTATTCTCATGGTCTTCTTATAGAACACTGGAATAATTCACCCAAGAAAAGAACAGCTGTACTTTTATCTTCTGTAATTATAAATCTTGGTATGCTATGTTTTTTTAAATATTCAGATTTTATTATAAATAATATAAATCTTATATTTAATACTGAAATTAAAAATCTTAATCTTGCATTACCAATAGGGATTTCTTTCTATACTTTCCAAACAATGTCTTATACAATAGATGTTTATTTGGGTAATTGTAAAGTCCAAAAAAATATAATAAACTTCGGCTGTTATGTTGCAATGTTTCCTCAACTTATAGCCGGTCCTATTGTAAGGTATGTTTCTGTTGCAGAAGAACTTGACAATCGTCAGGAAAATATAAATGATTTTTCTGATGGTATAGTAACTTTTATAAAGGGTATGTCAAAAAAAGTATTACTTGCAAATAATATTGGTATGCTCGCAGATACAATTCAGACTACTTCTATTTCCGAACTTTCAGTAGTTTCTGCATGGCTTGGAATTGTAGCTTTCGCTTTTCAGTTATACTTTGATTTTAGCGGTTATTCCGATATGGCAATAGGACTTGGAAAAATGTTTGGTTTTAATTTTCCTGACAACTTTAATTTTCCATATATATCCAAAAGTATTTCTGAATTTTGGAGAAGATGGCATATTTCTTTATCAACTTGGTTTAAAGAATATGTTTATATCCCATTAGGAGGAAACAGGGTAAGCATACCTCGAAACATACTAAATTTATTAATTGTATGGGGACTTACCGGTATATGGCATGGTGCAAGCTGGAACTTTATGTTATGGGGACTTTATTTTGGTGTTTTATTGATACTTGAAAAATTTGTACTTAATAAATATCTAAAAAAACTACCCGCATTTATTTCATGGCTTTACACAATTATACTTGTAATTATCGGCTGGGTATTTTTCAGTTTTGAAGACATTAAAATTGCTTTTGCTTTTTTAGGAAATTTATTTGGAATAGGTGCCAAATCCTTTATAGACCAAAATGCACTTTATTTACTAGGCTCATATGGTTTAATACTTATAATTTTAGCTTTATGCTCCACTCCTTTATTTAAAATTTTATTTAATTATATAAAAGAAAAAAATATTAAAATATATGATGGATTAAGAATTATTTTATGTATCTTAGGTCTTATTTTCAGTTTAGCATATATAGTAGATGCAGCTTACAATCCATTCTTATATTTCAGATTTTAGGAGGTGTAAATTATGAAAAATTTTAATTTATATATTTCAGGTATTTTTGTTGCTTTTTTAGTCTTTATGGCTACCTGTAATTTTGCCCCTAATAAAACATTCTCTGAAACAGAAAACCGAAACCTTGCACAAATGCCTGAATTTAGTTTTAAAACTCTTTTTAATGGAAAATTTACACAGGATTTTGAAAGTTATATCCAAGACCAATTTGCTGGCCGAGATTTTTGGGTTAAATTAAAAACCGAAACTGAAGTATTACTGGGAAAAAATGAAAACAATGGTACTTATCTCGGAAAAAATAATTGGTATTTTGAGAAAAAAGAAGTAACTGATAATGAACTTCTCGAAAAAAATATTTCAATAATAAATCAATTTTCTGAATGGGCAACAGAAAATAATATAAATTTAAATTTCTTACCTGTTTACAGCAGTTATACATTATACAAAGAATTTTTACCTGAAAATGCTTTTGTATTTGATGAAATATCCGCTTTTAAATATATAACTTCAAATATTTCAAAAGATGTAAATATAATAGATATATATAATTCACTTCTATCACATAAAAATGAATATATATATTTTAAAACTGACCACCACTGGACACAACTTGGAGCTTTTTATGCTTATCAACAGCTTGAAAGTTTAGGTTTTTCTCCATACTCTTTAGAAAATTTTGAAGTTTTAAATAATAATGAAAACTTTTTCGGAAGTCTTTATTCAAATGCACCTCTTTGGAATGTAGATGCTGATACAGTGGATATTTTTCAGTTAAATGAAAATTTAAGACCTATTTATAATGTAGAATATTTTGATACTTCTACAACAGACAATGACGTTTATACTTGGCAAAATCTTACAAAGAAAGACAAATATACTGTATTTTTAGGTGGAAATAATTCACTTGTAACAATTAAAACAGATGTAGATAATGACAAAAAA
>CAZQDT010000071.1:0-1173 GCA_964592005.1 uncultured Eubacteriales bacterium | reverse complement strand
CATTCGCCCATGCCTTAATACCTCTTTTAGCCAATCATTATAGTGAAATTCATGTAATAGATTTGCGTTATTTTCCACAATCTGTAAAAAATTATATATTACAAAATAATATTACAGATACTTTATTAATTTATAATATATCATGGTTTGCAGAAGACACAAACTTATTAAAAATCAAATATTAAATAAATGGCAGCAAAGAATGAAAATGTCAATATTAAATGCAAAAAATTTTTAAAATTTTTTTAATTTTAAGTTTTTTGCATAAAAAGGCTTTTTTTGCAGTATTTTAACTACTCCTAAAAACTTCAGGTTATTTTTTACCTGAAGTTTTTAAATAATATTTTTTGTAAATTACTTTATTTTCTTCCATTCTTTAATCTCCCTGCATATGGTAATCCTATTTCGGAAGCTAAAAAGCTTTGAGAAGTTATTCCAGCTTTAATGTAAAGTCCTAAAATTTTTCTGTCTTGATAAGTAGTTTTGTTTTTTTGCTATTGTAGTGCAACAAAAAAAGACCCCATACAGTATATGATATACTATATGGAGCGTAGGGTATTCATTATATAATTATTAAATTATATTTATACCACTTTCTTCTCTATCTTACATCTTTTGTTAAAACAGGATATAGCATACAGATAGATTTCATTTATCACTTCTTCCTGTATTGCCTCTACATAATTTTTCTTTTCTATTTGGTTAAAGGCATTTTCTATTTCTTTATCCAGTTCCTTTTCACTTGAGGCATTTTTAAATTCTATGACAAATGCTTTCCCTGACTTAAAGTCTTTCACAATTATATCTGCATATCCGTCACCTGCTTCAAGATTTGAACTTACTTCCCAGCTTTCGTATCTGTTCAATATTCCTAAAAAAATCGAATGATACACTACTTCTTTCTTGGTATGTGTTTGTATATCCCTTAAACTCATCGTTTTACTTAAAATTCTAGTAAACCTGCCCTCAACAGTCTTTACATTTCCTTCTTTCAATGCAATACAAATCTCTTTCAATGTATCCCTGTTCTCATTAAACATTTCTCTTTCAAACCAATCATTCACTTTTTTTACAAATACTTCTTTTACTTCTTCATTTGGTATTCGGAGTTCAAATATATTGTCTTCTATATGTCTTACTTTGGTAAGATATCCTGATATATACAACATCGAC
>CAZQDT010000070.1:0-10415 GCA_964592005.1 uncultured Eubacteriales bacterium | reverse complement strand
ATTAAGTTCATTTTCTATTTATAGAAAAAGTGATTTTGAAATATTAGATAAATTATTAAGTAATTACATTGTTCCAAAATTCCATTTATGCTTAAATTCAGAACTTGCTTTAGAAGAGGTTGATAAATTAGATATGACAAATGAAACATCTGCTGCATCAGGGATAAAAAATTATAAGATTAGAACAAAACAAATTTTTGATAATATTGAAGAAAAAACAGGTATAACAAAAGAATTTATTATTTGTATAGGGCATTATAATTATTATTATAATGTTAAAAAAGGAGAAGAACCAAGTCCTGAAAAAATTGCAATAGATAATCAGTATTTGGCAATTTCAAAAGCACAGGAAGAACTTGCAGAAGAAGATGAACAGATAGTTGCGGTAGCATCATTTTATACTGACAGTGCTTTTGAAAATATGCGTGATAGGTATCATTATCATCAAAAGGTTTATAATCAGGTGGGTAAGTTGGCGGGTCATAATATAGCAGCAGTTTTTGATAGTTCTATAAAAACGATTGCTATTACAGATACAGAAAGTTTTAATTTAAAATCTGATAGCACACAGACTGTTGATGTTCCAAAGAACATAGATATAACATTTGATTTTAATAGTGCACTTACAGAAATTCCTACTTTTAGTGATACAGGAAATGGTTCTATAAGTAGTGACTATGTCAAAAGAACAGATGATTTAGATAAATATATGAAAGTATCAGCAGAAAAGGCAGGAACAGGTTCGATAGCTTCTTCATATATGGACTTAAGTCAATATACAGATTGGGCACAGGAAATAGAAATTTCTTTTGATATGTATATTCCTTATCAATCACGTTCTTGTATTGCACTTGTGGATAATGAAATAAGAGGTAATAATTATGGCAGTTCTTCAGGTAAGACTTATTCTGATAAAGGAACGATTTTTACAATTCTTGGGGGAAAAAAATGGTAGACTTACAGTTGATGGTGTAAATATAGGCTCTAAACTTGTATATGATACAGATAAAACTGATTTGGATGGAAAAATAGCAAAGGATATGCAATGGGCACATTATGATATTTATATTGATTTATTAAATAAAACTATGACTTATTATGTGAAATCTCTGGATGGTTTACAGACTTATACATCTGCTGAAAAGAAAGTTTTTACAGATATTAACTGTGAAGCAGTTACAGGAATAGAAACATATTCATGGCTTAAGGGAGAACAAGTGTCATTAGATAATTTGCACATAAAATCGTCAGTGCCTGAAGCTCAGGCAAAGATTAGTGGTGTAAAAACTATATCTAAAACTAAAGGAAATGTTATAACAAAAATTTATTCAATAGAAAAAAATTATGCAGATGATACAGATGTATTTGAATGGTCAGTATCGGGTGTTGACGGAGTTGCGATTGATAAAAATACAGGAGCTTTATCAGTAAAAGGTGTTGCAGGAAATGGTACAGCAACGATTACCGCAACAGTAGCAAAAAGTAAAAAACTTACAGTTGGTGAAAAATTAATATTTAATATAAAAATACTTGATTTTGCAGTAACAAAAAAATTTGAAATTACTTCATCTGACAAGATAATTGATATATCAGCCCTTGAAACATATGGAACAGATAGTTTTAGATTATATAAAACAGATGGTAGTTATGAAACTGTAAAAGTAGATAATGGTACTGTTGTGAATTTAACAGGAGGTGAGGTGACAGTAGTACCAGAGTACAAATTTGAATTTACAAATCAGACAAATCCTACGGATTCACTTATTGCAGGATATGTTAAAGTAGGTGAAGATTCATATAAAGATGGCAAAGGTTATGGACTTACCAGCGAGAATTATAATATCAATGAAAATGGATGTTCACCAAAAGATGGACGTGTAATAAAAGTAGATTTACCTGATGGTTTCTATGATATTACTTTGTATAGAATTGGACGGGGACATACAGATGTTTATGCAAATGGAATACAAATTATACAAAATACATCATCTGTTATGGCACAAAACAGAGCATCTGAAACAGGAATAATGTATTCTTCGGGAGTAAAGATAGAAGGTGGTAATGCCAATATATCTTTTGGAAACTGTGGTGATAAGGAACGTATAGCATCTGTTAAAATTGCATATGTTCCTGGTTTTGCAAGAAAATCTGTGGTATGGGTAGCAGGAGATAGTGAATCGGCAGATTATTATCCAATAGATTTAAATGGCAGTGACTTGGATAACAGTAAAATTATGATGACAGGTTTTGGGATGCAGCTTAGTAAGTTGTTGTTAGATAAATATTTTGTTGCAAATTTTGGACAGCAGAGTGCAACATCGCAAAGTTGGGCAGAAGAATCCTTATCATCAGTTGAATACCATATTCAAAAAGGTGATATATTTATTATTAATTTTGGCATAAATGACGGGCATAAAAATCTTGGAATAGATAAAACAAAGAAATATATTACTCAAATGGTTGAAGTTGCAAAAGAAGCACAAGCACAGGCAATATTGGTAAGTCCTGTTTATAATATGGATTATCAAAAAAAGTCATATTTTACATATAATACAAAAACAGGCAAAAATGAACTTGAGGATTTTGCGAAAGAACTTGGAGTTCCATTTATTGATCTTAATCGTTATACACAGGAATATATAGAGAAAGCGAAAGCTGAAACAGGAGATGCAAAGTGGACAGAGAATAATTATCATATAGAGGATACCTTACATTTGACTCAGCATTCTGCACTTTTAGTTGCGGATTTTATTGCAGCAGGTTTAAAGAAATTAGGTTATGAAACTACTGATTTTTCATATACCTATAAGGATATATCTGGAACATCAAAAGATATTGATGGTAACATAATAAGAGGGGCAGAAACAGGAGTAAAGAGAGAATATAGTATTAAGGCAGTAGAAGAAAGTGTAAGTCTATATAATCCTACAAAAACTCAAACAAAAAAAACGGAAGCCATAAAGTCCAATTCTCAAGGAAAAATTCTTTATTCAGAAAATTTTGAAAAATATGATATAGGTAGTAAAGGTGGATGGCAGTCCCCTTATGGGACTATTCAAGTAGTTGAAGATGAAGAAAAAGGAAAATATCTTCAAAAAACATCAGAAGGCACTGGAAAAGCAAGAACGGGATATATAGAGCTTCCGTTTGCAATAAGTAAAGATTTTGTGTTTGAGGCTGATTTAAAGACAGAATATGCAGGTAATATTTCAAGTTTTGAAATTGTTGAAACAAGAAAATCTATTTATATAAATCATGGTGTATATTCAAATCAGCAGTATGCGTTTAAGCTGGCAAGACCTAAAAATGAAAATTTGTTTGTAGTAAATAATAAAATTTCTGATAGTGGTCTTACACTTGATAAATACAGTCAGCCGACAGTTGTGACAGATAAAATTGAAAGTAATTCTTGGGTTCATATTAAAGTAGTAGGTGACTTTGAAAATAAGACAACTATTGCATATATTACTTCTCTTGACGGAACAAAGGAATATTATCATGGTATGACAAAGATGTCAGATGGAATGAATAATTTTAAGTGTCTTTCAATTATTTCTCCTTCAAATGACAAATATACCTGTATAGATAATATTGTAATAAGAGAAGCAACTGCTGAGGATAAATCACCAAAGTATCATATTGTAACAATAAGTGATTTTGGAAATAGTTTTGAACAGTATGTTCTTGATGGTGAGAGTGTTGTAAATATTCCAGATACTTCAATTTATGGAGATAAATTTGAGGGCTGGATGCTTGATGGAAAACTTTACTCTGCTGATGAACTTGCGAAAGCCGTAATTACAGAGGATTGTATAATAACTTCAAAGATTTCAGAAAGATATATTGAACCTCTTGAAACAGTTGAATTTAATGAATTTCCAGAGGGAAATGTATTGGTGATGGGTGAAGATAGTAATACATTTGCCGATAATAAAATTTCACTTAAAATAACAGGTCAAAGAGGAACAAGTTTTGTACTTAGTCCTGATAAGAAAGTTGAAGATTACAGTATAGAATGGAGTTTTGATGGTTTTCGCACAATAGATGGAAAAAGTACAGGAGAAATAGGTTCAAATTACTGTGATAGTTATGCTTTGGTAGAAATTACTCAAAAAGCACAGACTTCTGTAAATTTTAGACTTAAAAATACAGCAGCGAATTATTATGGAAAGGTTACAGTCAAGGTTACGTATAATGGAGAAAGTCGTACAATATCAAGAGCTTTAGTGGTATTAGGAGATAAAAGCAGTAATAAAATTTTTCCAAAGATGGGTTATACTTCTGATTTTAGTAAATATGAGGATAGTATGATAGATACTAAAATTAATGATGATATGGCAGTAGCTTTTGGTCATTGGAATATGTCAGATATTTCAAAAGATGCTTATGCAAAACTTGAAAAAGAAGATGATATTAAATTTATTCGTCTTACAAAAAACTCGTCAAGTGGTATTTCGCAAATACATAATTCTATTGAAACTTTAGAAAATCAGGCAGTCTTTGAACAACAAGTACGTTTTAACACAGATGGTGGATATATTTGTTATACAGATGGAAATAATCCAGTTAAAGAAGATGTTTTAAAAGAAGCTTTTAGAATTGAATTTAATGGAAAGTCGATAAAATTTAATGGAAAGCAAATAATAGAGGCTCAAAAAAATGTATGGTATACAATAAAAGTGACAGTTGCTCCTACTACAATGTTAGCAAGTTGTAAAATTTATGATATTTCTGGAAAGCTTATTGGAGAAAGTGAACTTGTAAATTATTCAGGAAAAGTTTCTTCACAGAAATATTATGCTGTAAGGCTTTCTAAAGAGGGTACAGTTGATATTAACAATGTAAGAGTTACTGATACTTCTATAAATAAAGAGACTTTTAATGTAATGGTTGATGAAATTATACAAATTCCTGAAAATGGAAATAAAACGATTGAATTAATAGCTAAAGCTAATGTAATTGATGGATTTGAAGCAATAGATAAAGCTATATGGAAAATTGATACAATGATGAAAGGTATAAGTATTAAGACAGATGAAAAAAATGTTCACAAAGCAATACTTACAGTTTCATCAGAAGCGGCAACAGGTTATCTTTCAGTAAATTGTATTATAGATAATGTAACTGTAACAAAGATAATTAAATTAACAGGAAAAAACGATAATATAGCGTTTATAAGTGCACCATCAAGTATAATGATTTCTTCAGAGAAAAATATAACATCGAGTTTTAAAGCAGTAGTAAGAAATGGGCAAGCAGAGGAAATTTTAGATAGAACAATTACATATTCTGTAAATTCTAAAACATCGGATGTAAGTATTAATACTTCAAGTGGGATACTTACCATAAAAAAAGGAGCAAAACCTCAAACTGTCACAGTTATAGCAAAATCTAAAAATTCTGATGGAAAAGAAATAGCGAACTCAGTAGAGGTAAATATTTATAATCTTAAATTTTGTTTTAATATGGAAAAAGACGGGTATACAACTGTAAATGAAGATACATTATATAGTGATATAAGAGGTTATGGAATTGTAGGAACAGCAAATTCGGATAATAAAGGACTTTCAGGAAATGGATTTGGTTTTAGTATAAAATTAGAAAAAGGAAATGTTTATAAAGTTACAGTTGAACATGAAGGTGAGTTAATATATGAAAAAGTAGATGAATATTTTACAGGAATAATTCCAAATAATAAATTTATCAGTGGAAATTCAATAAATATAGCTTTAGTAGGTGATGATGTTTTAGATATAGCACTTACAGGTAAAGGAAGTATTTCTGCAATAGAAATTGTTAAGCTGGAAAGAGAAAAAAAGACGAAACCAAATTGGTGGACAATAGGAGATTCAACGGTTTCACAAGATGGTTCATGGGGAGCAACTCTTTCAAGTGCAAAAATTGATGTAGAATATCCTGAACTTGCTTTAGTTATTGATAAATTTCATAATAGTGGAAGTGCAGGAAGGCATCATAAAAGTTTTTATACACAAGGTTGGTTTAATTATATTCTTGCTAATATGAGTCCGGGTGATATAGTATCAATAAGTGGTATGGGAACAAATGATTCTTCAAGTACTAAAGAATTATTTGTACAATTCAATAATTTTTATATTGATGCTATTAAGCAAATGGGAGGATATGTTATTCTTGGAACATATACACCTACGGGAAATTATGGAAATACAGCTGGTAAAGTATATGATATGGATAATATGGCGTTTAATGGAAAAAGAAATTTGGTTTATGATCAGGCAATTCGTGAAGTGTATGAATTGAGAAAAAATGAAGAACAGATTATAGGCTTTATAGATATCGGAAAAATATGTGATGATAAACTTACAGCAGATGTACGAAAAGTTTATTCAGAAATTAAGTTATCAAATAAATCAGAGGAAGAAGCGAGAAATGCAGCAAATGTCAGAGCAATGGAATTAATGGGTTGGTGGAAAGACTATAATCATTATTATAATACACTTTCAAACTATTTTTTACCTGAACTTACAAAAGAAATAGCGAAAATTATAAAATATAATGCAATTTAATTCAATACAAAATTTTCTGTGGCTTGAGCAGAATTTTGTTACATTAAATATCCATTATATCAAAATAATTAAATAAAAAAGCTGGTTATATAAAAATCTTTTATATAACCGGCTTTTTTGAATTTTATAATAAAGGAAAAGAAAAATAATTACAATATAATGATATCATAAAAATAAAATAATAAAAGAGAAAAAACATAGATATGTTAAAAAAATCAAGAAAACTTATAAGAATGATTAAAAAAATTAAGGAAACAAATTAATAAGTTTAGGATAATAATATAAGAATTTCTATAAAAAGAGGCGATGAGGTGTGGTTAAATTACATTTAATGGAAAATAGAAAAAAGAAAGGTTATGTTACTTGGGGTATTCCATGGAAAAAAGGAGAAGTAACTGAAAATAATGATTTTATATTGAAAAATAATGATGGAAAAGAAATAGCTTTACAAAGCAAAGTAAATGCTTATTGGCAAGATGGAAGTTACAAATGGACTTTACATACTGCTTATGTAGAAGATGAAATTTATAATATAGATGTAACAGAAAAAATTCAAAAAGAAGTAAAGGGTATTGAAATTATAGAAGATGAGGAAAGTTATATAATAAATGCAGGTAGGGTAGAGGCGAGTTTTTACAAAAAAGGCAGAAAAATTATAAATAATTTAAAAATTGATGAACGTATTACAGTAACACAAGGTGAACTTATTTGCATAATGGAACAAAGACAGCAGAAAGAAGATATATTATTTAGGTCTGAATATCAGTGCTTTAGTAGAATAGATAAAGTTTCTGTTGAAGAAGTAGGAGCATTGAAATGTGTTGTTAAGGTGGAAGGAATACATATAAATAATAGTACTGGTAAAGAGAATTTACCTTTTATAGTAAGATTTATTATACATTATAATGAACTGTCAGTTAAAGTTATACATACGTTTTTATGTGATATTGATGCACATAAAGATTTTATAAAAGGTATTGGAATAAGTTTTGAAACACCTATGAGAGGGGAATTGTATAACAGACATTTTAAAACCAAAGGTGATTATGGATATTTTCATGAAACATTACAGCTTATGGCATATTGGAGGAAAGCAATAGGAGAAAATAATTATCAAAATCAGTTGTCAGGAAAATTTTTAAATTTTGACAGAGATAAAGAAGAAAACAAAGAAATGTTTGAAGTCATAGATACTACAATTTCTTGGGATAGTTATAAATTGTATCAAGACAGTACAAAACATTTTATGATAAAAAAATCTACGGGTAAAGAGGATTGTGCGTATATAGATGCAATACATGGAAGTAAATCAAATGGATTGGTATATTTAGGAGCAGAAAATGGTGGTATTGCGTTGGGAATGAAAGATTTTTGGCAGAAGTATCCATCATCTATATGGGTAGAGGGATTTTCAAAGGATGTGGTTAAGCTTACAGCGTGGATATGGTCGCCAGAGGCAGAAGCCCTTGATATGAGACATTATGATACAAGAGGTTATGCAAAGACTTGTTATGAAGGATTTGATGAGGTCAGAAGTACACCTTATGGAATAGCAAATACCAATGAATTTATTATATGGGGTTTTAAAGGAGATATAGTTTCTGATGAAGTATTAGATGAATGTGCTTTTTCACTTCAAAAACCTGCGGTAATGTTAGCAGACCCAGAATATTATCATAAAGCAGGAGCATTTGGTAAATGGGGGCTTATAAAAAAAGATACAAAAGCACAAAAATGGTTAGAAAAACAGTTAGATACAGCCATAGATTTTTATAAGAATGAAATAGAACAAAGAAATTGGTATGGTTTATTTAATTATGGTGATATTATGCACAATTATGATAAATACAGACATAGTTGGCGTTATGATATAGGTGGATATGCTTGGCAGAATACAGAATTAGTTCCAACACTGTGGTTATGGTATGCTTTTTTACGTTCAGGTAGAGAAGATATATTTACACTTGCTGAAAATATGAGCAGACATTGTTCAGATGTAGATATGTATCATATAGGACAATATAAAGGGCTTGGTTCAAGGCATAATATACTTCATTGGGGATGTGCTTGTAAAGAAGCAAGAATAGGTATGGCAGGACATCATAGATTTGCTTTTTATTTGACAGGAGATTATCGTTTGGGAGATGTGTTGGATGATACAAAAGATGCGGATTTTTCACTGTTAAATATAGACCCGTTGAGAACGATGTATAGTAAAGAAGAAATGGTTTATCCGACTCATGCACGTACAGGTCCGGATTGGTCAAGTTTTTGTTCTAATTGGCTTACAGCATGGGAAAGACATAAAGATAGTTATTATAAAGAAAAAATACTTACGGGTATTGAAGATATAAAAAAATCACCTTTACAGTTGATATCAGGAGCAGATTATGAGTATAATCCCGAAACAGGTCATATGAAATATATAGGTGAAAATAAGACTGGTTCTCATCTTGCTATATGTATGGGAAGTGTTCAGACTTGGATTGAATTGGCGGATAATTTAGATGACCCTCAGTGGAACAAAATGTTGGCAGATTATGGAGAATTTTACCACTTGTCAATGAAAGAAAAAATAGAATATTCTAAAGGAATAACAGCTAAAAAAGGTTGGCCATTTCCTTATATGGCAGCAGGTTTGGGAGCTTATTCAGCTATGTATAATAAAAATGAAAAATTAGGCAAAAAAATATGGAATATTTTGTTTGGAGAAAAAGATGCAGATTTTAAAATAAAAGAAGTTGAAAATTATTTTAATAATGCCAGATTAAAAGAAATTAATATACCAACTACTACAAATTTTATATCACAATGGTGCTTAAATGTGATAATGGCATTAGGAATGATAACAGAATATATGCCAGAAGAATTTGAAAAGTAAAGGAGAAATATTATGCAAAGATTTAATTCAAAGCAAGATTTCAGACAACTTTTTTTAAAGCTTACAGAAGTATTGAAACCTCATTATAGTGAAGGTAAAGCAGAACTTGATTTAGGAGCAACGACAGCAGATTTTGGCAGGAAAGTGGCATATATGGAGGGTTTTTCGAGGATATTATGGGGATTAGCTCCATATATTGCAGGAGGCGGAGAAGAAAAAGAACTTTTAAGTATATATTTAGAAGGCTTGAAAAATGGTACAGATAAAGAACATAAGGAGTATTGGGGTGGTTTATCAAATAAAAATCAAAAAATGGTAGAAATGGCAGCAATAAGTTTGGGAATATTATTGATACCTGATAAGCTGTGGGAGCCACTTTCGGAAAAAACCAAAGAAGATTTGGCGGTATGGTTGTATCAAATCAATGATTATAGATTGGGCGAAAATAATTGGCAGTATTTTGGCATTCTTACAAATTTAGCCTTGAAAAGTGTAGGAAAAAAATACAGTTTAGAAAGATTAGAAGAGTCTTTGGATAAATGTGAGTCATATTATATAGGAAATGGTTGGTATGCAGATGGAAAACGCCCACAGAAAGATTATTATATAGCATTTGGATTCCATTTTTATTCTCTTTTGTATGCTAAATTTATGGAAAAAGAAGACTCTGAAAGAAGTAAATTATTTAAAGACAGAGCAATAAAATTTGCACAGGATTTTATATATTGGTTTGATGATGAGGGTAAGGCAATACCATTTGGGCGTTCTCTTACATATCGGTTTGCACAGTCAGCATTTTGGTCAGCCTGTTTATTTGCTGATATAAAACCATTTAGTGTAGGAATAATGAAAGGAATTATTAAGAGAAATTTTGAATATTGGTTTAATCAACCAATTTTGGACAATGGAGGGATACTTACAATAGGTTATGCGTATCCGAATTTAAATATGAGTGAGGTTTATAATTCTACAGGTTCACCATATTGGGC
>CAZQDT010000069.1:0-10608 GCA_964592005.1 uncultured Eubacteriales bacterium | reverse complement strand
ACAGGCTTCATCTACTAGATCAATGGCTTTATCTGGAAGAAATCTATCGGTAATATAACGATTTGAAAGGGTAGCAGCAGCAACTAAAGCATTATCGTTTATTTTTACACCATGAAATACTTCATAACGTTCTTTTAAACCTCTTAATATTGAAATAGTATCTTCAACATTAGGTTCATCTACCATTACCGGTTGGAAACGTCTTTCAAGTGCTGCATCTTTTTCTATATATTTTCTATATTCATCAAGTGTAGTTGCACCTATACAATGAAGTTCACCTCTTGCAAGCATAGGTTTTAGCATATTCCCTGCGTCTAATGCTCCATCTGTTTTACCTGCACCGACAATTGTATGAAGTTCATCTACGAACATTATGATTTCGCCATCACTTTTTTTGATTTCTTCAAGGACAGCTTTAAGTCTTTCTTCAAATTCACCTCTATATTTTGCACCTGCAACTAGAGAACCCACATCTAAAGCAAATATTTTTTTGTCTTTTAAAGTTTCGGGAACATCGCCTTTTACAATACGTTGGGCAAGCCCTTCAACAGCGGCAGTTTTACCTACACCGGGTTCTCCTATAAGTACAGGATTGTTTTTGGTTTTACGTGAAAGTATTCTTACAATATTTCTAATTTCGCTGTCACGTCCGATTACAGGGTCAAGCTTTTGATTTCTCGCACGTTCAACTAAATCATATCCATATTTTTGAAGTACATCATAAGTATCTTCAGGATTTGAACTGGTAACTCTTTGATTTCCTCTTACAGTCATAAGGGCTTTCAAGAAATTTTCACGATTAATTTTATAATCTTTAAAAAGTTTCTTTATACTTTCTTTTGTTTTCTGTAAAAGAGCAAGGAAAATATGTTCAACTGAAACATATTCGTCATTCATCTGTTTAGCTTCCGCTTCAGCCTGCAAAAGAACATTGTTTAGATGAGAACTCATATAGAGATTACCACCTGAAACCTTAGGAAGTTTTTTAAGTAAATCTTCTAGAGAATTTGAAAAATTATTTAGGTTTATATCCATCTTTGTGATAAGCTTTGCAATAAGGCTGTCTTCTTGTGACAAAAGACTTAAAAGCATATGTTCTTGGTCAATTTCTGGATTGCCATACTGGTAAGCTATTTGTTGTGAATTTTCGACAGCTTCCAAAGATTTTTGAGTAAATTTATTTGCATTCATGATATCATCTCCCTTTTCTAATCAAGCGAATATTTGCAATCCGCATTTGTTGCTTATTTATAACCAAATAACTGCTTATGGTTCCTCAAGATTGAAACAAGGGACTTGCTTGATTTGGTTAAAATATATAAGTTTACATAATTATAAGTAAAAAATTGAAATATATATAAAAATAATTTTGAAAACAAGGTTTTTAGAAGTTTATATTTCCTTGTTCGGTTTACATAATACATCAAATGTTTAAGTTTGTAAATAGGTAATTGAAAAATTTTTTGAAAATTTTTATTAATTATTTTAACCACTAGAGAAATTTAATAAACATTATATTATTAAGTATAACATTATTAAAAGATAATTAAAAATAGTTAAAAATATAGTTTTTTGTTTAAAAATATGTTAAACTCCTAAAATAAAATTTAAGCGATTTTTTATGAAAGAAGGTTTATTATGAAAAACAAACGTATTTTAACAGTGTTATTGAGTACGACATTGGCACTAAATCCAGTAATTTCAGCATTTGCAGCTGAACCAGGAGATTTTAATGCTCAAGGCGGATTTGGAGGAGCAGGAGGATTTAATGCTCAAGGTGGATTTGGAGGAGATATGGGATTTGATTTTCAAGGAGGACCAGGAAGTTTTGGAAATCAAGGCAATTTTTCGCATGGAAGTGATACAATCATTACAGAAGAAGAACTAGTTACTGAAATTCCAAAAGATTATGATGTTAATTCGGATTTACAGGCTAAAGCTTCTAAAGGATTATATAGTTGTCTTTTTGATAAAACTACAATTCAAGATGTTTCTATTAAAATTCCAGAAGAAAACTGGAATTATATGTTACAAAATGCTGGTGATAAACCAACTGTGATGACGGAGTCTGTAACAATAGGTAATGATACTATTTATTATGCTGGAATTAAAACTAAAGGTAATTTAACATTATCATCAATATTGCGTTCTAATTCTGACCGTTTTAGTTTTACTGTTAATTTTGGTAAATTTATTAAGAAAAAAGCAGGATATTCTGAAACTCAAAATTTCTATGGTTTATCTAAGGTAGCACTTAACAATATTTATGGCGATGCAACTTTGATGAAAGAATATTTATCTTATGAACTGATGACAAAAATGGGTGTACCTACACCTGAATATTGTTTGATTAATTTATATGTTAATGACGAATTTTGGGGCATATATATGATGGTAGAATCTATTGATTCTAGTTTGACACAGCGTACTTTAGGTGTTAAGACGGATTATTTGGTAAAACCTGAAAGTTCTGGAGGAGATTTGAATTATAATAGTGCATTAGATGCTTATTATAATTCAGAAACTGATACGTTTGATTTTACTGAATTACTCTATCCAAATGGTAAAGATAAAGAAATGGTATATCCTACTGACCGTTCAAATCCTTTGACAGCATATGCTGGATTGTGGGAAAATGATGAGGATACTTTTGAAGATGTAGTTGAAATGCTTCCGACTTTATTTTCTTGGCTTAAAAAACTTAATAAACTAAATACTTCTAATCCTAATGCTGAAGATTATTGTAAAAAAGTAGAAGAGATAATTAATGCGGATGCTATTTTACGTTATTTTGCTGTAAATACTTATCTTGTTAATTTGGATAGTTACCAGTCTGAAAAAATGCAAAATTATGCTTTATGTATTGATGAAAATGGTTATGCCAATATTTTGCCTTGGGATTACAATTATTCGTTTGGTACTTATGGTGTAGGATCTGCTGAGGCTATGATAAACTTTAGTATTGAAAAGCCGGTGATTAGTACAACACTTGAACAACGTCCTTTGTTGAATGTATTACTTCAAAATGATAGTTATCGTGAAAAATTTAATCAATATTTAAAAGATTGTTGTACAATTACATCTGTTGGAGGAACAACTTCTGATGGAGAAAGCTATGAAAAAGGTTACTTTGCTTCTGTTATTAATTCATATTCTTCTCTCTTAGAAAGTACTTATGCTAAAGACCCAACAGCATTTTATACAGTAGAACAATATCTTACAGCAAAAGATAGTTTGATAAAGTTGATTGATTTACGGAGTACAGCTGTTCTTCAGCAACTTAGTGGAAATAATGAAACTGTTACCACAGATTTAAAGCTTTCAAGTATGGGAGATTCCATGGGAGGTATGGGAGATTTCAAGATGCCTAATGATAATAGAAAAAATACAACTTTGACTGACAATGTTACAGGTATCAGGGTTACAGGTTCTTTTATGCCAGAGGCAAGTTTAAAAGTAGAACAATTGACTCAAGTAGATATAAATTATCCTGCTAATTTTACAATTGATAATGTTTATGCTGTATTTAGCATTGATGTTGAGAAAAATACAAATTTTGGTTTTGGACAAATGCCTCAAATGAATGGAAATATGATAGCAGGAGAAAAAAATAATGGATTTAATAATCAATTTGATATTTTGGGTGGAATGAATAATAGTAATCAATTTGGAATGATTGTTAAAGAGAATACTTTGGAAAATACAAGTTATGCTATTTCATTACCAGTATCATCAGATGTTTTAGGTGTTGCGATGTTAAATGATGATGGTAATTTAACAATAATGCCTAGTATTGCTATAAATGGAATGATTACAATTACTCCATCTACATTAGGAACATTTGTAATTATATGCTCAAATAAGTAAAAATACAAAAATTTGAGATTAAAATAAATGAAAATTTTTAGGAACTATTACATTGGAGATTTTTTAATGTTAATAGTTCCTTTTGGTTTAAATAATATTTTTCTAATAAATAAAAAATATGCAATGACTTTAATACCCAAATTGGCATTAAAATCATTGCATATAATTTTAGATATTACTCTTCGTCTGGCTCGTCCCAGTTATTATAAACATTCTGAACATCATCTTCATCATCAAGTAAATCAAGAATTCGGTTCATTTTCTTAATATCTTCAGGGTCTGTAAGAGCTGTTGTAGTCTGTGGTATCATTGTAACTTCAGCTGAAACCATAGGGATTTTGTTGTCTTCTAAAGCTTGACGTACAGCTGAAAAATCTTCAGGAGCAGTTAAAATTTCAAAACTGTCTTCTTCTGCTATGAAATCTTCTGCACCTGCTTCAATAGCCATCATCATTACTTCATCAGCGTCTAAATCTCCATCTTCATTGTCAACAATAATTTGTCCTTTATTGTCAAACATAAATGAAACACAGCCAGGTGTACCAACGTTTCCGCCGCCTTTTGTAAAAGCATTTCTTACATTTGCAGCAGCACGATTTCTGTTGTCTGTAAGAACATCTACAATGATGGCAACTCCATTAGGTCCATATCCTTCATAGGTGATGGATTCGTAAATAATACTTGCATCTTCACCGGCAGCTCTTTTAATGCTTCTGTCAATAGTATCATTAGGCATATTATTAGCTTTAGCTTTAGCAATAACATCTCTAAGTTTGCTATTATTTGCAGGGTCTGAACCGCCTGATTTTACAGCAACTGCAATTTCTCTTCCTATTCTTGTAAATACTTTACCTCTTGCAGCATCATTTTTTTCTTTTTTATGTTTAATATTAGCAAATTTTGAATGTCCGGACATTTTCGTTTTCCTCCTTAATTTTAACATTATCAATCAAATATTTTATCACTATTACTCAAATAATGCAATATAAAAATTTTAAGCTTGTTTAAGTACAAGCACACTAAGTTATTTATTACATAAAATATATTATAAAATTATTTGAAAGGAGAAAATTTAGATGCTTCATATAGCGGCGGTTTGTGGAGATTTGCGTCAAAAGTATTTGATTGAAACTTTAGCTCAAGAAAAGATAAATATAAAAAGTTACGGTTTTGATAATATCTCTGATTATTCAAATATAAAAGTATGCAGTGATTATACAGAAACATTGAAAGATACAGATGTTGTAATAGCACCTATACCTTTTTCTAAAGATGAAAGAACGTTATTTACGATAAATGAACAGCTTTCTAAAGTATATATTGAAGATTTTTTGAAAAAATGCAGTGGGAAAATATTATTTGCAGGAGTTATAAATTCTGATATTAAAAAACTGGCAGAAGAAAATAACGTTAAAATTTTTGATTTGCTTAAAAGTGAAGAAAATTCAGTATATAATGCTATTCCTACGGCTGAAGGAGCAATAGAAATTGCAATGAAAGAAAGTGATATAACAATTAATAGCAGTAATTGTGCGGTATTAGGTTTTGGAAGATGTGGAAAAGCTTTGGCGAAGACATTAAATGGACTTGGTGCAAATGTTTATGTATATGCTAGAAAAGATAGTGATATAGCTTATGCTAAAATGTATGGATATAAAATATTGAGTTTTGAAGAAATTCATATTATGGATTTTATATTTAATACTATACCATATGAAATACTTGATAGAAAGAAAATCTCGCTTCTTAAAAAAGAATGTATAATAATAGATATAGCATCTGCTCCTGGCGGCACAGATTTTAATGCAGCAACAGATTATAATATTAAGGCGTTATTTTGTCCTAGTCTTCCGGGAAGAGTAGCACCTAAGAGTGTAGCAGAAAATTTAAAGGCAGCAATAATAAAAATTTTAAAAAAAGAGGGTGGTGGATTATGGGAAGATTAGATAATTTAAAAGTTGGAGTTGCATTATGTGGTTCTTTTTGCACTTTTTCGAGAGTATTGACACAAATACAAGATATAATAGATGAAGGTGCTGATGTTACAGCTATAATGTCCTATAATTCTTCAAGTATGGATACGAGATTTGGTACAGCAGAATATTTTAAATCAGAACTTAAAAGAATGACTCATAAAGATATAATAATGACAATAGAAAAAGCAGAAGAAGTAGGTCCTAAAAAAATGTTTGACGTTTTAGTAGTAATGCCATGTACTGGTAGCACAGCCGAATGTCAAAAAAATATCTGTATCACCCCCTTTTGAATTAAACCAAAAATTTATAGTTTCTGCATTGTTAAAATAAACTTGTAATGTTACTCCGTCCCATTTTATTTCTTTAATTATTGTTTTTAAAATAGTTCTTTTAGTATTTATATCCTCTATATTATTCAAGTCTTTCAAATCAGATAAAGCTTTAGATATCAATTCTAAATTGTATTGAGTATATTTTTCATTTTGAGTTATTTCTTCTTTTTGTTTAATTTGTAAATTTAATTCATTAATTTTAGCATCTAATTTCTCAATTTCTGCTAAAAGATATTTAGCACTTGAAGTATTTTCAGAAAGTTGTTCAACTAGATTGTTTATTTTGTTTTCGTATTTGTTTATCTCTTTTTTTAGTTTTTTAATTGGGTCATTTTTATCTGAAGAAATAGGAAAACTTGATACAGTTTTAATTTTCAATAAGTCGGTATTTTCATTTAGTTCTAAAAGTTTATTGACTATTAAATTGTCGACTTTATGTCCTGTAAGGTTTCGGATATTGCATTCATGTGATGAGGTAGTGTCTTTTTTTATACATGAATAATAATATTGAGGTTCGCTTTTAGAATTAACTCCATGTTTTCTAATACGCATAGTGCTACCACAGTTTGCACATTTTAAAAGTCCAGAAAGTAAACCTACATCACTTGTGGCTAATCTGCCTTTATTAGTAAAAAATTTATTAGTATTATCTTCTATTATCTTTTGAACTTCAATCCATTCTTTTGAAGGTATTAAACCGCTATGTTCGCCCATTGCAACCATTTGGTCTTTAATATCTGTACGACTTCTTGTAATTTTATTTTTAGTATTATGTACATATAAAGCTTTGTTTCCATTAAAATTTTCGATAGAATTACAAATTTCAGTACCAATATCAGAAAGATAGTTATATAAAGTTTTATCGGCAACAGCATAAGTTAAATTGCTTAAAATTGTACCTATGCTGGAAGAATCAAAATTGGTGTTGTTTTTTGTTTTTATTCCTTTGCTATCTAAATAAATTATTACTTTAGACATAGATTTGTATTCAATATATTTATAAAAAATATCTTTTACAATTTCCTGTGTTTCAGGGTCAGCTACTAATATAGTTTTTTTCTTTACTTGCCCTCTGGTATTTGTATATTCTATTCGTTTAGTTTTATATCCAATAGGGGCAGTACCGCCTGTGTAATTGCCATTTTGGGCATTAAGATAAACATTATCTTTTATACGTTCACTTATAATTTCACGTTCAAATTGAGCCATTACAGCAGAAATATTCATAGATAAACGACCATATGGAGTAGTAGTGTCAAATCTTTCCTTGACTATGATAAATTCAATCCCCTGCTTAGTTAGAAATTCATAAGTCTTAGAATAGTCTGCAACACTACGGCTTATTCTGTCTAATTTATAAGCTATAAGTACATCAAAATCTTTGGTTTTAGCATCTCTGAGCATTTTCTGAAACTGTGGTCTGTCAATATTCCCTCCGGAGAAACCATCATCAATGTATATCTTGTATTCAATAGGCTCAGAGATATTTTGTTGAGCGTATTCCTTACAAAGTTCTATTTGGTTTTCAATAGAGTTTCCTTTGTCAGTAGCTCGTGATTTTCTTGAATAGATTGCAACTTTTTTCATAAAATCCCCCTTTTAATTGTCTTATTCTTCTATTGGTACTATTTCAATTCTTTGACCCAATGCTTCAAGCACTTTCAAAAGAGTGTCAAGCTGTGGAACTGCATTTTTGCTTTCCATTCGTGCTATTGCAGGCTGAGCAAGGTTAGCACATTTAGCAAGTTCTTTTTGTGTCAGCCCTTTTTCTTTCCTGAGTTCAACAATTTTGTCTATTACTAAAGAGCAATTATCATACATTTTTATGACCTCCTAAAACGGAATATTATCTACATATCAGGTAGAATATAAGTCAACCTTATTATTTCAAATTACACTACTGTCTATATTAGAGCCAATGTCCTAAGCTATACAAGGTTCATCATATATCACTTTCTTGTTTAGTTATTATAATAGAAATGTTATCAAAAGTCAATAACAAATTTGTTATTGACTGGGAAAGTTGTATGAAAAATAAGTAAAATTTTTTGTATTATTATAAAAAATGCTCATATTTTGGTTGAAATAAAAAAATCCAATGGTATAATAAAAATGTGATGTTTATAAATATTATGTGAGGTGGAATTATATGGGGAAAGTAATATCTGTTATTAATATGAAAGGTGGAGTTGGAAAAACCACCTTAACACTTGGGATAGGTGAATATTTGGCTCATTATAAAAATAAAAAAGTTTTATTTATTGATGTTGACCCTCAATTTAATTTAACACAAACATTAATGAATGAATATAATTTAGAAGATTTGTATATGAATGAATATACTTTGGAAAAAAATAATAGAACGGTTATGAGATTATTTCAATCTCAAACAACAATTTCTAAAAAAATTGAGTTGCCCAATCCAGAAGAAGTAATAATTACTTTAGATAATTATATTGATATTATTCCTGGAACGATAGATTTGATTTTAGTAGAAAGTGATGATGGGTCTAAAGCAAGGAGATTAAGGAAATTTATTAAAGAAAATAATTTGAGGGAATTTTATGATTATATTTTTATTGATTGTCCACCTACAATAACCGTTTATTCAAATGCCGCTTTAATTGCATCAGATTATTATTTAGTTCCGAATAGAATAGATAGATATTCTGTTTTGGGAATAAAATTATTGAAACAATCAATAGATAGGCTAAAAGACAATGAAGAAATAGATATAAAACCGTTAGGAATAGTATATACAATGGTTGACGAAGATTTAAAGAAAGCTGAAGGAGTAAGAGAGGTATTTGAGAATAATGATATTGTTCATATTATGGGATTATTTGAGTCAAAAGTAAAATACAATAACAATTTACTTGTTGGAGCACAAGGGAATATAGCATCTAAATATAAGAAAACTAGTGAAGATATGGAAAAAATAGTACCAGAATTTCTTAGGAGGATTGGAGATAATGAATAAAAAGACAGAAGTAATTAAAATGATAGAAAAAGATGAGGAATTTCTTGTTTTTTTAGGAACAATAAATATGATTGTATTAAATAGAAGCCTATTAAAGAAGAATAGTGAAGTTTCTAAATGTATTAAAGAAGTATTTGATATAGAGTTTCCTGAATATGTGGTAAAATCAAGAACACTTATGGCAGCAAGATTAAGTAGGGAAATCTTTAATATTGATAAATATAAAATAAGTAATTATTATATAAAAATACATGAATTTTTAGAAAAAATGAGTGTTGGAAAGAATGAAAAAGAACAAAATAGTAGTAATAAAAAAAATAAATCTAAGAAACTTAATGCAAATGATAAATTAGATAAATGGCTGAAAGGGATTAAATAATGTTAAGGCGGTATCATAATCAAGAATTATATAAAACAGAAGTATCAGAAATGAGAAAAAAATTCACAATAGACGAAAATTCATTAACTTTTATTATAAAATCGATGTTATTTTAAAAAAAAATGTTTGAAAAAGGGGAAGATAAAGAAAGTCATTTTAGAGAAGTTATGATAGATGATATGCTTTTTTTGATGTTAAGTATTCAGAAAAAAGAATTAAGATTGTTTTATTATGTATATCGTTCACTAATAGAAAATTTACATAGAGTAATTTTAAGATATGAAAATGAAGATAATACAGGTGTTAGAAAGACATTTGAAAATGCAAAAATTAAATATCCTAATTCAGATTTTTTTGATTATTTGAATGGAGAATATTCTAAATGTTGCAATAGTGTTCATAGTAATATAAATTCAGATGTTGATATACATAAATATTATGATGAAATAGAAAATGTTGAATTAATGAATGATGTAAAACAAAAACAATTAATTGACGAAATAACGACATTTTATAAAAAATGTTTAAAATTTTTTGTTATAAATGAGTATGAAATGATTTATGAAAGATTTAATAATAATAATGAAGTATTGGTATATTTAATAGGCCCTAAATTATATGATGAGTTTATGAGTAAATTGGAATAAAAGTTGATAAATGTAGAAATATAATGTTATATAAAAATTAATTCTTTGATAAAAGGTGTTGCTTTGGCAGCACTTTTTTTGTGCTTATAAAAAATAATTTCAATCATAAAAAAACACTTCTGAGAAACAATAAAATAAAAGAGGAGTGTTTTTATGACAATTGTTTACAAAATAGAAGAGCAGAGAAAGAAACAAAACTTGAGTATAGGGGAATTATCAAAACTTTCATGAGTTTCAAAAGCAACGATATCAGAAGTGGAAAATGGCAAACATGATACAACTGTAATGACAATATGTATGATTGCAGAAGTTCTGAGGGTTGGACTAGATGATATTGTGAAATGGAAAAAATAAAAAGTGCTGCATTTGCGGCACTTTTAAGTGAGAGTATTAATTATTTTTATATTTTTAAACGTGTAAATATTCT
>CAZQDT010000068.1:8103-10765 GCA_964592005.1 uncultured Eubacteriales bacterium | reverse complement strand
TTAATCATTTGCTTTTATCTAAACAAAATCCTTCTTCATCACACCATGCTGATACAGGAAAAACACATACAACTTAAAATATTAACAAATAATCAAATTAATTTTGTTTAGATCTAACATAAAAAAATATTTATTTTCTGAGTTTATACTTTGAATTTTTGCTACATTATACAATTCACTAAAATACAACAAATACAACAAGAGGTATTGTTATTACTGACAGTATTGTGCTTACCAATACTCCTTTTGATGCTAATTCCACATTTCCATCAAATTCATTTGCAAGCATTACACTCATACTCGCCACAGGTGTCGATAAAAGTAACACAGTAGTTGCATAAATAATCTCATCTGTTATAAAATTCTTGATTATAAATGCCGAAATTATAGGTATCACCAAAAGTTTTATTATACTGAATATGTAAAGATTTTTATCTGAAATTAAATCTTTCAAATTAATCTTAGCTAACGATACACCTATTACCATCATAGAAAGAGGGGTTGTTACATTTCCTACCATATCCACCGTACTTACTACAAAACTTGGAAGTTTTATATTGAAAGCATATATCAATACTGCTATTATACAAGCAATTACTCCTACATTAAATATTCTTTTTATTGAAAAACTTCCTTTACTGCCCTCTTTATCTTTCGTAAGAAGATAAATACCATATGTATATACAAGCACATTAAAAGGTATTATAAATATTGCTCCATAAAGCAAAACCTCTTTTCCAAATATGGAACTTATTATAGGGAACCCCATAAATCCTATATTTGAAAAAACAAACATTGCATTATAAAGACCATTTTCAGATTTTTTAATTCTCATAAGTATAGTAACTATAAACCCTATTATCATAAGTCCTAAGTGCATCAAAGTTGCTATTACTGCTACGGTTATAACCTGCTTTGCATCTCCTATCTGACTGTCACCTAACACTCCAGAAATTATAAATGCAGGATTTGTTATATTTACTATAAGACTTGAAAAAGCCTTGCTTGCTTCATCGTTTATTATATTTTTCTTATAGGCAAAATAACCTAAAAGCATTATTATAAATAAAACTACCATCTGATTTAACACCACCGAAACTTCCATTTTATTCCTCCTAAATTGAAATCATAGGATTTATATTCAAAGAAATCACAACATCACTTTTAGGTTGTGTCTTTTTATATTTCTCCATACAATAATCAATATATTTTTTCAATAATTCTTCATTTTCCGCTTTTACCATTATCTTCCACCTGTATTGATTTTTTATCTTTGATATATTTGCAGGCATAGGACCTAATGGTTCAAAGTTTCCTTTTCTGTTGTAATACTTAAGAATATCCATAAGTTTATATGCTGAAGAAATTACTTCTTTTTCATTGCTTCCTATAAACAAAAATGTAAATATATTTGAATATGGAGGATATTTTAACATTTTCCTCAAAGAAATCTCTTCTTCATAAAACTTTTCATAATCCTGTGTTTTCGATAACTCTATCGCATAATTTTCAGGTGAATATGTTTGAATATAAACTCTTCCTGCAAGCTCTGCACGTCCTGCTCGTCCCGAAACTTGTGTCAAAAGCTGAAATGTTATCTCACTTCCTCTAAAATCATCCATATTTAAAGAAGTGTCTGCTGCTATCACCCCTACCAAAGTCACCTTTGGAAAATCATGACCTTTAGCTATCATTTGAGTTCCTATAAGTATATCTGTTTCTCCTCTTGAAAACTGTGATAAAATGTTTTCATGACTGTTTTTACCTGTGGTTGTATCCATATCCATTCTTGCCACTTTTGCATATGGAAAAAGCTGTTTTATTTCTTCTTCAACCTTTTGTGTTCCTATTCCAAAATATTTAATATATTTAGAACCACAAGAAGGACAAATTTTTGGAACTTCTTCTTCTTTACCACAATAGTGACACAATAATTTATTTCTATCTTTATGAAATGTATATGGTATATTACATGAACTACATTTTACTACATAACCACAATTTCTGCATGAAACAAAAGTAGAATGTCCTCTCCTATTTAAAAAAAGTATTGTCTGTTCCTTCCTTTTTAAATTTTCTTCTATCTCATCATACAATACTTTAGAAAACATATTTTTATTTCCTCCTGCAAGTTCTTCTCTCATATCTACTACGTTTATCTGTGGCAAAATATTATTCTTTGCCCTGTTTTTCATTGTAAAAATCCTTATATTTCCATTAACTGTATCATAATAAGTTTCTATTGCCGGTGTTGCAGAACCTAAAATCAACTTTGCTTTATTAAATTCACAACGTTTTTTTGCTATATCCCTCACATGATATTTAGGGCTGGTTTCCGATTTATAAGTATTTTCATGCTCTTCATCAATTATTATCATTCCAAGCTTTTCAAATGGTGCAAATATTGCTGAACGTGGCCCAAGCATTATATTTGCCTGTCCCGTTCTTGCCCTATTCCACTGCTCCATTCTTTCTCCCAAAGACATTCTGCTATGCGTAATTGCAACCTGCTCTCCAAAACGTGCCAAAAATCTTTCCAGCATCTGAGGAGTAAGTGATATTTCAGGCACTAAAACTATTGCCTGCTTTCCCATATCAAGCACTTTTTGTATTAATTGTAGATAAACTTCTGTTTTTCCACTTCCTGTTACACCATGTATAA